>NZ_RAWD01000446.1:0-6171 GCF_003612065.1 Corallococcus sp. CA047B | reverse complement strand
GCCCCGCCCCGCTCCATCGTCGCGCGCCCCCTGACGCCGGAGGCCTTCGCACCCTTCGGTGACGTCGTCTCCGCCGGGCTCAAGAGCGGCGCCTCCGCGAACCAGGGCACCGCGGTGCGCTTCGACTGGTCGGCGAAGCTGGAGAGCGACCGCGCGGGCGCGAAGCCCAACCTCGCGGTGTTCCGCTCGGTGCCGCAGCCCCTGCCCTTTTCGGTGAAGCTGCTGGAGCACCACCCCCGCTCCAGCCAGGCGTTCCTGCCCATGCGCTGCTCACGGTTCCTGGTGTGCGTCGCGCCGACCGCGCCGTCAGGAGGACCCGACCTGGACGGGCTGGTCGCGTTCGTCTGCGGCCCCGGCCAGGGCGTCAACTACCACCGGGGCGTGTGGCACCACCCCATCATCGCGCTCGACACCCCCGCCGAGTTCGCGATGCTCGCGTGGGAGGACGGGAGCGCGGAGGACTGCGTCGTGCGCCAGTTCTCCGCCCCCCTCTCCGTGCTCGTCGGGGACTGAAGCCCCAGTCCCCAACACGGCCAGGCACAGCGTCGTCACGACCCTCATTGCGGACCTTCCTTTCGGAAGAGGACGCATCTCATGCAAGCTGCGGGCGGGCTTCCAAGGAGGGCGTGCATGGCCAACGCTGTATCGAAGACCGCGTATTACACCCTGGGCTGCCGGGTGGCGGATGCGCGCAAGCCCCGTCCCCTGTGCGGCGACACCTTCGCGTCGCGGTTCATGAACGACGAGGCCCGGCAGGTCTGGGAGCGCTTCCAGTCCTTCACCCAGCCCAATGCCAGCAATGCCGCCCGGCATCAGATCATCGACACGCTGGTGCAGGAGGAGCTCGACCGCGATCCCCAGGCGCGGGTGGTGGTGCTCGGCGCGGGCTTCGACACGCGGGCCTACCGCCTGCGGGGCGGACGGTGGCTGGAGATCGACGACGCCAGCATCATCACCCAGAAGGACGCGAGCCTTCCGGTGACGGAGGCGAAGAACCCCCTGGAGCGCATCGCCATCGACTTCGCCACGGAGTCGCTCGCCGCCCGGCTGGCGCCGTACCGGGATTCGCGGCGCACGCACGTCATCATCGAAGGCGTGCTCATGTACCTGACACACGCCCAGCGCCGGGACATGCTCGCCGTGCTCCGGGACGTGTTCCCCCAGCACGCCGTGTATTGCGACCTGATGAAGGCGTCCTTCTTGAATGCCTACAGCCGCGACCTGTACGCGGTGCTGTCCGAAATGGGCGCGTTCTTCCAGGACATGACGGATGCCCCGGAGGCCGTCTTCCTGGAGGCCGGCTACACGCCCGCGTCCTCCACCTCCGTCCCCCTGCGCTCGGCGGAGCTGGCGGGCCAACGGGTGCCCGCCTTCGTCATCCGCCACGTCCTGCGCCCGGTGCGCGACGGCTACCGCATCTGGAAGTTCGAGCGGACCTGACGCCTCACGGTGCCTTGCGGACCGGGGGCGGCTGCCCCAGCGCCACGCTGCCCAGGATGAGCGTGCCCGCGATGAACATGGAGGGCGTCAGCGGTTCGTCCAGCAGCATCCAGGCCCAGGCCACCGCGAACAACGGCACCAGGTACGTGACGGACACGGCGCGCGCCGCGCCGATGCGCTGGATGAGGCGGTAGTACACGGCATACGCGAAGCCGGTGCAGACCATGCCCAGGGACGCCGCCGCCATCCACGGCCGCGCCCCGATGGACTCGGCCGGCCACGTGGCGATGGCGAAGGGCAGCATCAGCAGCGCGGAGCAGGACAGCGTGGCGGCGGCCACGGCCGCGGCGGGCAGGCCGGTGAGGTGGCGCCGCACCATGTTCGCGCCAATGCCATACAGGAACGCGGCCAGGGTCCCCGCCGCCGCCGCCCAGGCGATGCTCTCCCCCGCCGCCTTGCCGCTGGCCAGCACCACCACCCCGACGAACCCGGTGAAGAGCGCCACCGCCCGCTTCACGCCGATGCGCTCCCCGTAGAAGAGGAACGCCACCAGCGCGGTGAACAGCACCGCCATGCTGTTGGTGATGGCCCCGATGCCGGCGGGCGCACGCCGCGCGGCCCAGGCGAACAGCGCGAAGGGAATGGCCGAGTTGAGCACGCCCACCAGCGCCAGCTTCGGCCACAGGCCGGGCCCGAAGGACGCCCGCGCGCGCCACAGGAACGGCATCAACACCAGGGCGCCCAGCGCGAGCCGCAGCTCCACCAGCGGCAGCGGGCCAAAGGCCGGGGCCGCGATGCGCATGAACATGAAGGACGCGCCCCAGATGGCGGCCAGCCCTCCCAGCTCCAGCGGCGTGAGCCACGCCCGGTTGAGGGTGGGTGATACGGGGTGGGGATGGGTGAGACCGGAAGCACTCATGGCGGGTCTCCTGAGCGGAGGAATGAACCAGGTTTCTGACTGGACCTCTTTTCACGCCCGCCCCTTTATTCAACAAGCGCATACTTTCCGGGTCAGCCACAAGCCAGATTTGAGGCTCCTCATGACCCTGCTGCGCACGGATCTGCTTCCCGCCCTGGCGGCCTTCGAGTCCGCCGCCCGCCACCAGAACTTCGCCCATGCGGCGGAGGAGCTGCACCTGACCGCCAGCGCGGTCAGCCACCACGTCCGCAAGCTGGAGGGGCGGCTGGGCATCGTGCTGTTCCAACGGCACGCGCGCGGCGTGGCGCTGACCGCCGAAGGACGACAGCTCGCGGATGCCGCCAGCAACGCGATGGCGGACATGGACAGCGTCCTGGGCACCCTGCACCGCGCGCGGGACGAGGACGACGTGGTGCGCGTCACCACCCTGCAGTCGCTGGCCTACGCGTGGCTGCTGCCGCGCCTGCCCCGGTTCGCCGCCGCTCACCCGCGCGTCCGCCTCCACGTCGACACGACGCTGTCACTGACGCGCTTCGACGAGGGCGGCCCCGACGTGGGCATCCGCTATGGCCAGGGGCCCTGGACGGGCCTGAGCGCGCAGCCCCTGATGGGCGACTCGCTGTTTCCCGTGGCCTCCGCGAAGCTGGGCGGCATCGAGCAAGCGCGGGACGCGGAGGACGTCGCGAAGCTGCCCCTGGTGGCCGACCTGTCGCGGCAGGGCTGGGCGGACTGGTTCCGGGCCGCAGGCGTGCGGACCACCCGGTTCGACGAGCGCTACAGCTTCAGCGACTCCACCGGCGCGCTGATGGCCGCGGTGCAGGGCCTGGGCGCGGCGCTCGCCCGCGAGAGGATTGTCGCGCCGTACTTCGCGGACGGACGGCTGGTCCGACTGCCCGGGCCCACCGTGCCCACGCGCTACAGCTACTTCGTGGTGACCCCGGCGCACCGACGGCCTCGCGCCGCCGTGCGGACCTTCATTGATTGGCTGCTCACGCAGCCCTCACTGCCCGACCCCATGGTCGCTCCGACGCAAGGCGTTGCACCGTCACGCCGGAAAGTTCGGCAATGACTGCCCAACCTTTTCCCTGACGTCAAAAGGGTCCACACTGGCCGCGCAGTTCCCCTCAAGAGGAGCACGCATGCGCACGCTGATGAAGTCGCTGCTGACGTTCTCGGCTGTCCTTTCCCTCGCGCCCATGACTGCCTTTGCCCTGCCGCCCCAGTGTGATGACATCTGCTGGTCGGCGGATTGCGACACGCCGTGTGGCATGCGCAACCGCTGGAGCACGTGTGGGGCATGGGACCCGGGACTGTGCGTGGGCGCCGTGACGCCCTCCGAGCCCTCGGCCTCGGTGACGCCGGATGAGGCCCGCGACGCCGAGCAGGTCTGCAGCGAGGAGAACCCGACCGCCGAGCAGGCCGTCACCGCGGGGAGCTGAGTCGCGGTGTCCGTTCGCGAGGTCCGGGAGTCACGTCTCCGGGCCTCGCGGCGGGCCAGGCCTTTTCAGCCGCCCAGCTGGACCGCGTGCTTCACCCAGGTGTCGACCTCCACGGCCTTCACGAGGAAGTCCGCCACGTCCGCCCGGGAGATGGCGAAGGGCACCTTCTCCAGCGCGGTCTTCGTCACGTACCGCCCGCGCGCGGGCCCGTCGGTGAGCCGGCCCGGCCTCGCGATGACCCAGTCGAGCCCGCTGCCGCGCACGAGCTGCTCCTGCCGATCGTGGTCCTCGAAGGGCAGCTTCAGGATGAGCGACCTCACCAGGGTGCGCACCACGACGTTCATGAGCGCCTGGCTCTCCCCCGCCCCCATCGCGCTCAGCACGGACAGCTTGCGCACGCCGTGCGCCTTCATCGCGTCGATGACGAGGCCGGTGCCCTGGGTGAAGTAGTTCGGGTTCTCCCTGAACGCCTTCAGCTGCGTCGCGGACGCGGTGAGGATGACCGCGTCCTGCCCGCGCACGGCCTCCTCCACGGAGGCGCGCTGGTGGAAGTCCCCCTTCATCCGCGTCAGCTTCGGATGCTCCAGCACCAGCTTCTCCGGGCTGCGCGCGAAGGCCGTCACGGCGTGCCCTCGCTCCAACGCGGTCCGGACCGCGGCCGCACCTGTTCCCTGCGATGCCCCGATGACCACGATTCGCATGTCGCTGCCCCTCCCTGGGCGCGACCGTAACGCCGGGCCCCCCACACCGCCAGGGTTCCGCATCCCCACCGAGGGTCCGAGCCTGCGTCCCGACAGGAGCCCCGTCCCCCGGCTGCCCGGCCTGCCCGCGCTTTCGCTTGTGCCCGCGCACCAAGGCCCGTAGCTTGGGATGATATATGGGCTCCCATTCAAATCGCTCCGCGCCATCGTCCGAGGTCTCCGGCGAGGTGCGCTCGGCCATGGAGAGCGTGCGCCGGCTGGTGCGCGTGTTGAGGGTCTCCGCGCGCGCCTCCGAACGGCTGGTGGGCATCAGCGGTGCCCAGCTCTTCATCCTCCAGGAGCTGGCGGAGGCCGGGCCCTGCTCCATCAACGCCCTGGCGGAGCGCACGCTGACGCATCAGAGCAGCGTGTCCGTCGTCGTGGCGAAGCTCATCGAGCAGGGACTGGTGAGTCGCAACCGGTCCCCCGAGGACGGCCGCCGGGTGGAGGTGTCGCTGGAGCCCGCGGGCCGGGCCCTGGTGAAGAAGGCGCCTCCCATGGCCCAGGCGCGCCTCATCTCCGGCTTGCGCGAGTTGGAGCCACGCGTGCGCACCGGCCTGGTTCAAGGCCTGGAGGCCTGGGTGCGGGAGCTGGGGCTGGAGGGCGACGTGCCCTCGCTCTTCTTCGAGGACGAAGCCGCGCGCCCTTCCAGGAAACGCAAGTCACGGGAGCACACGGATGAAGAAGCCTGACGTAGAACGCATCGAGGAAGCGGTAGGAGAAGGACCCCAGGCGCGAGAACAGCTCCCGGTGGCCCCGTCCATGGGCCCCGCGCTCGCGAACCTGCGAGCGCCCCGCCTTCATGAGTCGGTGGACCGGCGCGCGGTGTTCATCAGCGCCATGGCGGTGGTGCTCGCGGTCGTGGCGGCCCTCGTGGCCCAGGGGCTGGGCGCGCTGATCCACTTCTTCACGAACCTCGCCTTCTTCGGCCGGCTGTCGGTGCAGCCGGCGTCGCCCGGGGACAACAGGCTGGGCCTCTGGGTCATCGTCGTTCCCGTGCTGGGCGCGATCGTCGTGGGCCTGATGGCGCGCCATGGCTCACGGGCCATCCGGGGCCACGGCATCCCCGAGGCCATGGAGCAGGTGCTGTACAACCAGAGCCGCATCCCGCCC
Organism: Corallococcus sp. CA047B; assembly: GCF_003612065.1. NCBI lineage: Bacteria > Pseudomonadati > Myxococcota > Myxococcia > Myxococcales > Myxococcaceae > Corallococcus > Corallococcus sp. CA047B. The sequence goes on along the minus strand of NZ_RAWD01000446.1, from coordinate 520 downwards.
CGGATGACCCTGCTCAAGCCACTGTCGGCGGCCATCGCCATTGGCACGGGCGGCCCGTTCGGCGCGGAGGGCCCCATCATCGCCACCGGTGGGGCGCTGGGGTCGCTGCTGGGCCAGGGCCTCCATGTGACGGCCGACGAGCGCAAGGCGCTGCTCGCCGCCGGCGCCGCCGCGGGCATGGCCGCCACCTTCGGCGCGCCGGTGTCCGCGGTCCTGCTCGCCGTGGAGCTGCTGCTCTTCGAGTTCAAGCCCCGCTCCGTCATCCCCGTGGCGCTGGCCACCGCCACCGCCACCGGCGTGCGGATCGCCTTCATGGGCGGCGCGCCGGCCTTCGTCATCCCGGACCTCGTGACGCCTTCCGGAAGCGCGCTCGCCTTCTATGGGGTGATGGGTGTCGCCATGGGCATGGCGTCCGTGGTGTGCACGCGCGCGGTGTACTGGCTGGAGGATGCGTTCGAGAAGCTCCCCCTGCACTGGATGTGGTGGCCCGCGCTGGGCGGCGTCGTGGTGGGGGTGGTGG
>NZ_RAWD01000445.1:0-6198 GCF_003612065.1 Corallococcus sp. CA047B | reverse complement strand
CCACCCTCCCGGGCACTGCGCTGGGCCATCTCCACGCCCACCGGCGAGGACTCCACCCCCAGCACCGACGCGGCCGTCCCCGCCAACGGGAAGGTGAAGTTGCCGTTGCCCGAGTACAGCTCCAGCACCGACTCCGCTTCCCTTGCCCCCAGCTCTTGGATGGCGGAGGACACGAGCCCCACGTTGGCCTCCGCGTGCGCCTGGGCGAACGCATCCGGACGCAGGTACAGAGGCACCTCCGGCCGCAGCGGCGACAGCGAGCGCAGCACCGGACGGCCCACCAGCCGAGCGGAGCCCTCCTTCGGCACCAGCACCGCGCCCTCCAGCCGCAAGGCGCGCACGGCGGCCTCCGCGGCCTCCAGGTGCCGTGCCGTCACCGGCCCGGAGAGGTTCACCGCGAACGCGGCCTTGTCCCCTTCGGCCAGCAGCAACACCTCCTCGGTGTCCTTCGCCAGGGGCTTGAGCAGCGGGGCCAGCTTCCCGGGCAGCGCCGTCAGCACGGGCGTGAGCGCGGGACACAGGTCCACCGGGACGCGCTCGTGCGTGCGCCGGCCGAAGTAGCCGAGCGCCCCCTTCCCCGCCCCGTGCAGCACCGCCCGGCGCCGGTAGCCCCAGTCCCGGGGCGCCACCATCAAGGGCCGCACGGTGAAGCCCGTCCGAGGCAGCCGGCCCAGGTGCTCCAACGTGGACAGGACGATCTCCTGCTTCGCGGACCGCTGGGCGGTGACGGACAGCTCCAGCCAGTCACAGCCGCCGCAGGCCTCGGAGAGCACACAGCGCGACGTGACGCGCTCGGCGCCATCCACGAGCACCTGCCGAAGCTGGCCGCGCAGCACGCGCCCCTGGGCTTCCAGCAGGACGCGCACGGTGTCGCCGGGGAAGGCGCCCGGCACGAAGACGGTGCGGCCCTCCCACGAGGCCACGCCCTCGCCGAGCTGGCCCAGCCGTTCGATCGTCAATTCAATGGGGGTCTCTGGCAGCGTCAGCATGCAGGCGCTCTGGGGGGACGCCTGGGACGGGCCGCCCTACTTTCGGGTCGTGCTGCCACGCTCGTCCGCCGGCAGGGCTTCCCGCAGGCGCTCCACGAACGCTTCGATGCGCGACCGCTTGTCGTCATCAACGTCCACGAACTCCACCGCCATCCCCGGTACCTCTCCGCCGGCTTCAGCGCCCTGCGCGTTGGTCCGGGTCACCTTGCCGGCCAGGTCCACCGGGAAGTTCGCGCCCGGCAGCGACACCAGGATGCGGACCACGGTGCCCACGGGCAGCGGCTGCTGGGTGTTGATGTACAGCCCGCCGCGCGACAGGTTCACCGCCCAGTCCGTCACGAAGCCCGCCACCGTGCGGTACGCCACGGGCAGCTCGTGGTCGATGCGGTGGGCGCGCGGCGCGGGGACGGGATGCTCCGGGGTGTCGGACATGATGCGGTGTGCTCCACTTTCCGAGGGGGCAAGGTGCCTTCCGTCCCTGGGAACGGAAGCGCACCTTATCCCCGGAGGCTCAGAACTTCATCTCACGAAGGTCGGGCGCGATCTTCAGCTTCGGCTCCGTGAGCTGCTGCACCCGCTCCACCGTCAGTCCGGGCGCCAGCTCCCGCAGCACCAGTCCCTCCGGCGTGACGTCCAGGAACGCGTGGTCGGTGACGATGTGGTGCACGCACTTGAGGCCCGTCAGCGGCAGCGAGCACTTCTTCAAAATCTTCGGCTGCCCGTCCTTGTTGGCGTGCTCCATGGCCACGTAGATGCGCTTGGCACCCACCGCCAGGTCCATGGCGCCGCCCATGCCCTTGACCATCTTGCCGGGGATCATCCAGTTGGCCAGGTCGCCCTCTTCGCTGACCTCCATGGCGCCCAGCACGGCCAGGTCGATGTGGCCTCCGCGGATCATCCCGAACGACAGCGCGGAGTCGAAGAAGGCGGAGCCCTTCACCACCGTCACCGTCTCCTTGCCCGCGTTGATGAGGTCCGGGTCTTCCTTCCCCTCCTCCGGATACGGCCCGATGCCGAGCAGGCCGTTCTCCGACTGGAGCACCACCTCCACGCCTTCCGGGATGTAGTTGGGGACGAGCGTGGGGATGCCGATGCCCAGGTTGACGTAGAAGCCGTCCCGCAGCTCCTGGGCGATTCGCTGCGCGATCTGTTCACGTGACAGGGGCATGGGTCAGGACGCCTTCTTGCGGACGGTCCGCCGCTCGATCCACTTCTGGAGGTTCTGCGCCTGCACGATGCGGTGCACGAAGATGCTCGGGATGTGCACCAGGTCCGGGTCCAGCTCTCCCGGCTGCACGATGTGCTCCGCCTCCACGATGGTGACCTTGGCCGCCATGCACATCATCGGGGAGAAGTTGCGCGCCGTCTTGTGGAACACCAGGTTGCCCCAGGTGTCCGCCTTCCACGCGTGCACGATGGCGTAGTCCGCCTTGAGTGGCGTCTCCAGCACGTGCAGCCGCCCGTCGATGATGCGCGACTCCTTGCCCTCCGCCACCTGCGTGCCCGCGCCCGTCGGCGTGAAGAAGCCGCCAATGCCGCAGCCGCCCGCGCGGATGCGCTCCGCGAGCGTGCCCTGGGGGTTGAGCTCCACCTCCAGTTCCCCGGAGAGGAACTGGCGCTCGAACTCCTTGTTCTCCCCCACGTAGCTGGCGACCATCTTCTTCACCTGCTTGTTCTGCAGGAGGACGCCCAGCCCCAGCTCCGTGGTGCCGCAGTTGTTGGAGATGATGGTGAGGCCCTTCACGTTCTTCTTGTGGAGGGCCGTGATGAGGTTCTCCGGGTTGCCGCACAGCCCGAACCCACCGCTCATGAGGGTGATGTTGTCCGGGATGTCGGCGACCGCTTCCTCCGCGCTCGCGTAGACCTTGTTCATTCCGTCACGCCCTTCAGCGCTCGACCATCAGCGCGATGCCTTCGCCGCCGCCGATGCACAGCGACGCGACGCCCCGCTTCTTGTCCTGGTCCTTCAGCGTGTGCAGCAGCGTCACCAGCACGCGCGCACCGGAGGCGCCAATCGGGTGGCCCAGCACCACCGCGCCGCCGCGCACATTCATCTTGGACGGATCCAGCCCGAGGATGCGGTTGTTCGCGATGGACACCACGGAGAAGGCCTCGTTGATCTCCCAGAGGTCCACGTCCTTGGCCGTGATGTTCTGCTTCTTGAGCAGCGTGTTGATGGCGTCCGCCGGCGCGATGGTGAACTCCACCGGCTTCCTGGCCGCCTGCGCGTAGCCCTTGATGCGGCCCAGGATGGTGCGGCCTTCCGCCTTCGCCCGCTCCTCGCTCATCAGCACCAGCGCCGCGGCGCCGTCGTTGATGGAGGACGCGTTGGCGGCCGTCACCGTGCCGTCCTTCTTGAACACCGGCTTCAGGCCCGGGATCTTGTCCGGCTTGGCGTTCTTGGGGCCTTCATCCTCGGAGACGGTGACGAACTCGTCCGGCTTCTTGCCCGGAATCTGGACGGGGACGATCTCCGCCGCGAACAGGCCTTCCTTCTGGGCCTGGATGGCGCGGCGCGTGGACTCCAGCGCGAACTCGTCCTGCTGGGAGCGGCTGATGTCCTGGGAGGTGGAACACTCCTCGGCACACAGGCCCATGTGGACGTTGCCGTACACGTCCCAGAGGCCGTCGTGGATCATCGCGTCCTTGAACTCCACGTTGCCCATGCGGGCACCGCCGCGCATCGTGTGGCTGATGTAGGGCGCGTTGCTCATGGACTCCATGCCGCCGGCGACGATGACGTCCGCGTCACCCAGGGCGATGGACTGTGCCGCGGCGATCACGGCCTTGAGGCCGGAGCCACAGACCTTGTTCAGCGTGACGGCCGGAACGGAGTCCGGGATGCCCGCGAAGATGGTGGCCTGACGCGCGGGGGCCTGGCCCACGCCCGCCTGGAGCACGTTGCCCATGATGACTTCCTGGACGGCCTCCGGCTTGACGCCCGCGCGCTCCAGCGCCGCCTTGATGGCGATGGCGCCCAGCTGGGGAGCGGTGAGCTTGGACAGGGCGCCCTGGAAGGAGCCGATGGGGGTACGGGCCGCGCCCACGATGACGACTTCACGAGCCATGGAACTGCCTCCTGGAAGAACCTTCGCTAACAGCGCCTGACGCCCTTATCACGGGGCGTTTCGGCCGAATCAAATGGAAACGGCCGGGCTCCCACTGGGGAACCCGGCCGCTATTCACGTCACGACGTTGGGCTGATTACTTCTTCAGCTTGCTCGCCATCACGTCGCCCAGACGGGCCTTGGACCCTTCGGCCTGCTTGCGCAGGTACTCGCGGTAGTCCTCGCCCTCGCCGATGAGCGCCTTGATGGACAGCGCCACCTTGCGGTCGGGGGTGTTGATGTCGATGAGCTTCACCTCGACATCCTGGCCCTCGCTCACCACGTCGCGGGGGTTCTCCACGCGCTCTTCCTTCAGCTCGGAGACGTGGACGAGGCCTTCGATGCCCGGCTCGATCTCCACGAACGCGCCGAAGTCGGTGACCTTCGTGACCTTGCCCTTCACGCGGCTGCCCACGGGCAGACGCTCGGACAGGGTCTCCCAGGGATCCGGCTGGAGCTGCTTGATGCCCAGGCTGAAGCGCTCGTTCTCGACGTCGATGTTGAGCACCACGGCCTCGACCTCGTCGCCCTTCTTGAACATCTCGCCCGGGTGCTTGATGCGCTGGGTCCAGGAGATGTCGGACACGTGCACCAGGCCGTCCACGCCCTCCTCGACGCCGACGAACACGCCGAAGTCGGTGACGTTGCGGATCTGGCCCTTGATGACGGAGCCGATCGGGTACTTGTCCTCGAGCAGCGTCCAGGGGTTCTGCTCGATCTGCTTCATGCCCAGCGCGATGCGCTTGGCCTTCGGATCGATGTCGAGGACGACGGCCTCGACGACCTGACCGACCTCCAGGATCTTGGACGGGTGCTTGAGACGCTTGGTCCAGGACATCTCGCTGACGTGGACGAGGCCTTCCACGCCCTGCTCGATCTCGATGAACGCGCCGTAGTCCGTGATGGACACGACCTTGCCGCCCACGCGGGTGCCGACCGGGTACTTCTCGTCGGCGCGGTGCCACGGGTCCTCCTGGATCTGCTTGAGGCCCAGGGAGACGCGCTCCTGCGTCGGGTCGAACTTGAGGACGACCACGCGCACTTCGTCACCGACGTTGAACATCTCGCTGGGGTGACCGATGCGGCCCCAGGACATGTCGGTGATGTGCAGCAGGCCGTCGATGCCGCCGAGGTCGATGAAGGCGCCGTAGTCCGTGAGGTTCTTGACCACGCCCTTGAGGACCGCACCCTCCTTCAGGTTCTTGAGGGTCTCCTTCTTCATCTCCTCGCGCTGCTTCTCCAGCAGGACGCGACGAGAAAGCACGATGTTGCCGCGCTTCTTGTTGAACTTGATGACCTTGAACTCGAACTCCTTGCCAATGTACTGGTCAAGGTTGCGCACCGGGCGGATGTCCACCTGGCTGCCGGGCAGGAACGCCTTCACGCCGATGTCGACGGAGAGGCCGCCCTTCACGCGTCCGACGATGGTGCCCTTGACGATCTCGTCGCGCTCGCAAGCGGCGGAGATTTCGTCCCAGATGCGCATCTTGTCGGCCTTCTCCTTGGAGAGGACGACCATGCCGGTGTCGTTCTCACGGCTCTCCAGGAGGACCTCGACGGGGTCGCCGGCCTTGACCGTGACCTCACCGCGGGGATTGGTGAACTCGGAGATCGGGACCTGACCCTCGGACTTGTAGCCGATGTCGACGATCGCGAAATCCTTCGTCACCTGCACGACCGTGCCCTTGACGATCTCGCCTTCCTTCAGGATTCCGTCGCCGCCACGCTCCTTGAGCGAGGCCTCGAACATCGCCGCGAAGTCTTCGTCACCGCCGTCGATCTGCTGGTTCACGTTCTGCTGCATGAAGTGGAAGTCCTTGGAAACGGTACAACTGCCCCCTGTTTGAGAGGTGTTCGCAGCCGCCTGCGGGGAGCAACCGGAAGCTGCGGGTGTCCCTCCAATAGGGACCTGAGGCTTTTGTGAGGCCGCGCACCCTAGACACCGGATATTCCGGGAGTCAAGCCGTGCCCCGCCTCATGTGATGATCCACGGGGGAATCGGACGGGATCTGTCAATCCCGGTGCCCCGAAAGCCCGCTTGGACGCCCTTCCTAACACCGAACGCGTTTCCCGGCAGCCGGAGGGCTTCTACTTTTATGAAC
>NZ_RAWD01000444.1:0-6251 GCF_003612065.1 Corallococcus sp. CA047B | reverse complement strand
CGCCCCCCGCCGTCCCGTCCCCGGTGGCCGAGCCGGCCTCGGAGGACGCCTCCGCCGGCTTGAGCACGGTGACGTGGGCCACGCGCGTCACCGCGGGCGCGTGTCCGGTGAGCGCCCGCACGCGCGCGCTCAACTGTTGCAGCAGGGGTTCCGCCTGTTCCGGCTCACGGCTGGACGCGACGGCGCGCACCTGGGCCGTCAGCGTGTCCGCGGCGCTCAGGAGCAGGTCCACCAGGTCCCGGTCGAGCAGCTTCCGGTCCCCACGCACGGCATCCACCAGGTCTTCCACCCGGTGCGCCAGCATGGCGATGGGCTCGAACCCCATGGAGGACGCCATGCCCTTCACGGAGTGGGCGTGGCGGAACATCGAGTCCACGGTGCTGGCGGTGGCCTCGCGCTCCAACTCCACGAGGTCCCGCCCGAGCGCCTCCAGGTGCTCGGTGGCCTCGGAGATGAAGAGGCCCAGGTACCGGGACATGTCCATCGTCATGACCCGGTACCTCCCACAGGCGGACGGGGCCGCGACCCGGGCGGGCGCGGCCCTGCGTCGCTCAGGCCTCGCCCAACACCTTCTTGACGACCGCCAGCACGTCCTCGGCCCGGAAGGGCTTGACGATGAAGTCCGAGGCGCCCGCCTCGATGGCCTCCATCACCAGGCTCTCCTGCCCGAGCGCGGAGCACATGATGACCACCGCGCTGCTGTCGGCCTTGATGATTTCCCGCGTCGCTTCGATTCCGCTCTTGAACGGCATCACGATGTCCATCGTCGTGAGGTCCGGTTTCAACTCCTTGAACTTCTCCACGGCTTCCAGGCCGTTGGCCGCCTCACCGACGACCTCGAACCCTCCAGACGCAAAGATGTCCTTGATCATGTTGCGCATGAAGATGGCGTCGTCGACGACCAGCACCCGCTTAGCCATGTGAAGAACTCCGCCTCCGTTTCAGGCCTGAGGGAGCGCACCCTATCACCGGCCGTTTCCAGGGGGCTACTCACTTGGAGGGAGTGAACAAGGCAACGACCGCCGCATCAAGTCCTTCCGGATCCAGCACGGTCACTCCCAGACCGCCCAGGCGGGCAACGCCGCGAACCGCGGGCATGACCTTGCCCGGGGCCGCGCTGACGCGCTCCACCGCCTCGATGCCGTCCACATCCGTCACCAGGAGCCCCAAATCCCGCCGCCCCCGGTCCAGCAGTACCACGCGGCACAGCGGGGTGGGGCCTTCTGGCAGATGCAAGAGCTGCCGCAGCTCCACCACCGTCACCACGCGACCGCGCAGGTTCATCACTCCAGTGATGGCGGAAGGGGCCCGGGGCACGCGGGTGTAGCGCTCCGGGGGCACGACGACCTCCCGGACCGCCGACAAGGGCAGCCCGTAGCGCTCCTTCTCTACCCGGAAGATGACGTGCCGCACGGTGGAGCCCTTTGTAGCAGAGGCGGCGGACCGTCCGGAGCCCTCAGGGCCCCAGGCGGAAGCTGCGCACCACGCTCTGCAGTTCCACGGAGAGGTTGGTCAGCTCGCTCGCCAGCGACGTCATCCGCGACACCGCGGCCGTCTGCTCCTGGATGACGGCCTGGATGGCCTCCGTGGAGCTGGCGTTGTTCTTCGCCACGAGCTTGATTTCCTCGATGGCCTTCACCATCTCCTCGCTGCCCTTCATCTGCTCGCGGGTGCTGTCGGAGATGAGCGTCACCTTCTCCGCGCCCTTGCGCGCGGTGTCGGTGATGGCTCCCATGGAGCGCATGATGTCGGTGAGGTCCTCGCGGCCCTCCGCCAGCTCCGCGATGCCTTCCTTCATGGCGCTCACGACGGAGGAGGACTGACCGGAGATGTCGCGCGCCAGGCGGGAGATCTGCTCCGCGGAGCGGCCCGCGCTCTCCGCCAGCTTGCGCACCTCGTCGGCGACCACCGCGAAGCCGCGGCCGTACTCGCCGGCGCGCGCCGCTTCGATGGTGGCGTTGAGGGCCAGGAGGTTGGTCTGCTGGGCCACCTGGGTGATGGCGTCGACGATCTTGGAGATCTCCTGCGTCTTCTCACCGAAGGCGAACACCTGCTGGCTGGCGGACTCGATGCGGTTGAAGACCTTCTTCACCTTGTCGCCCGCGAGCTTCGCCGCCTTGGAGCCGTCCTCCGCGCTGCTGCTGGTCTCCGCGGACGTGCGGGCCGCGTCCAGGGCGGAGGCCGCCGTGCGCTGGATGCTGCCGGCCATCTCCGTGATGACCTTGGAGGCCTGGGACACGAGCTGCGACTGGGTCTCCGCGCCGCTGGCGATCTTCTCCATCGACGAGCCCACCTCCTCGGTGGACCCGTTGACGTTCTCCGCCGAGCGCTGCAGGTCGATGGCCGTGTCCGCCACGCTCTTGGCGGTGTCCTGAATCTTGCCGACCAGCTCGCGCAGGTTCTCCTGCATCCGGGAGATGGCGCCCGTCAGCTCGTCGATTTCGTCGCGCGTGCTGTGGACCTCCGCGGCCACGGGCTTGGACAAATCCCCCTGGGAGATTTCGAACGCGGAGCGGCTGAGCACCTTCACGCGGGTGACGCGCGCCAGCAGCGAGGGCAGGTACGCCGCGCCGCCGAAGGTGATGAGCACGCCCACGCCCACCCGGATGACGTAGCTCCAGCGGCCCCAGGACGCGTCGAAGCTGCTCTCGCTGCCCAGCAGCCACGTGCCCAGCAGCAGGCCCAGGACGATGTAGCCGGTGGTGATCTTCCGGTGCAGCGACTGCTCGCGGACGACCTTGGGCCCCTCCACGGCGCGCAGCATTCGCTGCACGGGGTCGCGTCGGGGGGTGAGACCGGAGGAAGGGTCGTCGCGAAGGGGGCGGCGCACGGAGTGCTTTCAGCTGGGAGGGGCAGGAAGCAGCCCAGGGGTTTAGCCTTGCTGTCCGGTACGGGTCAATCATCCGCCCGGATGTGCCTGCCTGGACGGGCGAAGTGGTCGAAACCGGCGGGCGGGGTCAGCAGGCGCCCGGCGCCGTCCTTCAAGCTCCAGCGGCGCTCCCGGGTGAGCACGCCAATGGAGGTCACGGCCTCTCCGGCGCGAGCGCACGCCCGCTCGAACGCCGGGGCCCTGGAAGGGGGGACGGCCAGGAGCAGCTCGTAGTCCTCGCCGCCCTGGAGCGCCCCTTCGGGTCCCAGCGCGGCGCGCACGGCGGGTGACAGGGGCAGCCGCTCCAGCTCCAGCGTGACGCCCACCCGCGACGCGGCGCACAGATGACCCAGGTCCTGGGCGAGGCCGTCGGACACGTCCAGGCCGGCGGAGGCGAAGCGGGCGGCGAGGCGACCCAGGGCGACGCGGGGCTCCGGGCGGCGCTGGCGGCGCACGGCGCTTCCCCGGCGCAGGCCGGCCTGGAGCTGCTTCAGGCCCAGGCGCGCGTCGCCCAGGGTGCCGGAGACATAGAGCCGGTCCCCGGGCCGGGCGCCCGCGCGGGTGATGGGCGGATGGGACAGCTCGCCGGTGGCGGTGAGGGTGACGGACAGCTCGCGCGCGGAGGTGAAGTTGCCGCCCACGAGCGCGATGCGGTGCGCCGTGGCGAGCGCGGCCATGCCCCGGCCGAGCGCGGACAGGTGGCGCGCGGGGAAGTCCCCGGGCAGCGCGAGCGCGCAGACGAACCAGCGGGGCGTGGCGCCCATGGCGGCCAGGTCCGACAGGTTCACCGCGAGCGCCTTGTGGCCGATGTCGCCGGGAGAAAACGTGGCGCGGGTGAAGTGCACGTCCTCCACCACCGCGTCGGTGGTGACGCACAGCGCGCCCTTCGACGGGGTGAGCACGGCGCAATCGTCCCCCGGGCCGACGGGCACGCGGGCCTTTGGAAAGCAGGCGAGGAAGCGTTGGATGAGGTCGAACTCACCGGGCATGGGACGGCCACAGACCACGCCCGCTCCATGGGACGCAATGGTTCTGCTTTCGCGTCGTGGAGCGTCCGCAAGCAAACCGGCGGGCGCGGGTCCGGCGCGTGGCGTTGACGGTGTCAGCCCCACGAGGCATAGAAATTGGAGTGTCTTCCCAGCCCGTGCCCCTGGACCTGCGACGCCGTCTCGCGACGGAAGCGCTGGGCTGCGGGCTGGTGGTGGTGGCGCTGGAGGGCTCGCACCACGTCGCGGAGCACCTGGGCGCGAGCGCCACCGAGGGACGGCTCTTCATGTCCCTGTCGTGCGGCGCGGTGCTGGCGTGCCTGTTGTGGGTCCTGCGCCCGTTGTCCGGCGCGCACCTCAACCCGGCGCTCACCTTCGCGGACGCGCTGGGGGACCGCACGCCGTGGCGGGAGGTGCCGCTGTACGTGCTGGCGCAGCTCTTCGGCAGCCTCGTGGGGCGGCTCATCGCGCACCGCATGTGCAACGAACCGCTGCTGCTCACCGCGAGTCCGCCCACGGCCGACGGCGCCCGGTTCCTCACGGAGATGGTGGCGACGTTCGGTCTGCTGGTGGTGGTGCGCGGCTGCGTGCGCACGCGTCCGTCGGCCACGCCGCTGGCCATCGCGGGGTATGTGGCCGCGACGGTGTGGTTCACGGACTCGCGCTCGCTGGCGAACCCCGCGCTGGTGCTGGCTCGCGCGGCCAGTGCGCACGTGGGGGTGATGAACCCGCTGGAGGTGGAGTCCTTCATCGCGGCGCAGTTGCTGGGCGCGGCGCTGGCGGTGTTCCTCTTCCGCTGGCTGCTGGGAGGCACGCCGAAGCCCGCCCCCGCGCCCGAGGCGATGGAGACCGTCGTCTTCGAGTGCGCGGATGCAGGGCCCGCGCACCTGGCCGCCGCGCTCTTCAACACGCTGGCCCATCCGGAGCGCGCCCGCGCGGTGGTGACGCCGCCGGCCGAGGGGGGCTCGGGGCCACCGCTCGCGGTGGAGGCGCTGATGCGCGAGCTGCACCTGCGCCCGGCGCCCTTGAGGGACCGGGGCGTGCCCGCGTCGCACTACGTGCTCATCGAGGTGGCGGGCCAGGCACCGGGCATGGACGCCCGCGTGCGCGAGCGCTGGTCGCTGCCCGCGCTGTCCCTGACGAACGAGGCCGGCGCGCGGGCGTTGCAGTCCGCCCTGCGTCCCCGGCTCCTCCAGTTGCTGGCGCGACGGGGCTGGGAACGGCTGCACGTCGTGAGCGGGCCCGCGCCCGAGGGCCCTCGCGCGCTGACGTGATGCAGCTGGCGCGCGGCGCGTAACGCCAGAAAGGCGAGACCGTGCCCCCGGAGCGACCTGGGAGAGCGCAGCGAAGGACGGCGCCGATGGTGCGCACATCCCGCAGGCAGCGCTCACGGCCGCGCCGCCGTGCAGTGCCCGGCCGACTCCCGGTCCGATGGAACCGCATGCGCATGACGGAGCGCGGCGTTGACGTCAGCGCGATGGGCGAGCATGACAGTTCGACTCAGAGGAACCGCGCATGATGGAAGGTCTTCCCCCCGTCGTCTCCTGGCCGCCGCTGCAGACCCTGATGCGGCTGACGCTCGCGCTCGCGGTGGGCCTGTTCGTCGGGCTGGAGCGGGAGTGGCGCGGCAAGGAAGCGGGCCTGCGCACCTTTGGCTTCGCGGCGCTGCTGGGCGGCATGGGCGGCCTGCTGGGCCCGAACTTCGCGCTGATGAGCCTCGCGCTCCTGGGCGTGCTCCTGTGCTTCCTCAACTGGCAGTCCCTGCGCGCGAACGGCGGCGCCGAGCTGACGACCTCCGCCGCGCTGCTCGTGACGGGCTTCACCGGCGTGCTCTGCGGCCTGGGCCACACGGTGACGCCCGCCGCGGTGGGCGTGACGACGGCGGGCCTGCTCGCGTGGAAGGAGCGGCTGGCCACCTTCAGCCATAAAATCACCGCCGAGGAGCTGCGCTCCGCCATCCTGCTGGCCATCCTCGCCTTCGCCATCTACCCGGTGCTGCCCGCGCAGCCAGTGGACCCGTGGGGCCTCATCGAGCCTCGCGCCGCGTGGGTGACGGTCATCCTCATCGCCGCCATCGGCTTCGTGAACTACCTCCTGTGGAAGGTGTTCGGCGCGCACGGCGTGGAGGTGACGGGCTTCCTGGGCGGACTCGTCAACAGCACCGTCACCGTGGCGGAGCTGGCCAACCGCGTGCGCGAGACCTCCGGCCGCCTGCTGAACGTGGCCTACCGGGGCGTGATGCTGGCCACCGCCGCGATGGCGCTGCGCAACGCCGTGCTCCTGGGCCTGTTGTCCTTCCGCGCGCTGGTGAACTCCGCCATCCCGCTGGTCCTCATCCTGCTGTCCAGCACGGGCCTGGCGCTGATGCGCTCGCGCACCGAAGCCCCACCCGGCGC
>NZ_RAWD01000443.1:0-6261 GCF_003612065.1 Corallococcus sp. CA047B | reverse complement strand
GGGTGGGGCCGTGACGCGGACGCTGCTCGTGGGGGATGAGCCCCGCGACATCGTCTTCGCGGGCACCGGGAAGAAGCGCGCCTTCATCACCGCCGCGCACCGGGGACAGAACACGGGGTTCGACCCGCAGCTCACCACGCCGGGCATCGGCCGGGCCGACGTCTGGGTGTTCGACTCGGAGAACCTGGGCACGACGCTGGGCGGCACGCCGCTCACCCGCGTCACCCTGTTCGGAGACACGCCGCGCGCGCTCGCGGCCACGCCTGACGGCTCGCGCGTGTACGCGGCGGCGTTCCACTCCGGCAACCGCACCACCGTCATCCACGAGAGCCTGGTGCCCAACGGCGGCGAGTCCGCGGGCGGCGTCCCCGGTCCCAACGTCAACCACCAGGGCATTGCCGCGCCGGAGGTCTCCGTCATCGTGAAGTACAACGGCGCGGACTGGGTGGACGTGCTCAACCGCCCGTGGACGTCCTACGTGCGCCTGTCGCTGCCCGACAAGGACGTGTTCGCCATCTCCGCCACGGCCAACCCGCCCGTGCAGGTCGCGGGCGCGGCGGGCTCCTACGCGGGCGTGGGCACCATCCTGTTCAACATGGCCGTCAACCCGGTGAGCGGGAAGGTCTACGTCAGCAACACCGAGGCCCGGAATGACCTGCGCTTCGAGGGGCCCGGCACCCTCGTGGGCAGCACCCTGCGCGGCCACCTGCACGAAAGCCGCATCACCGTGCTGGGCAGCGCGGGCAGCGTCGTGCCCCGCCACCTCAATTCACACATCAACTACGCCGCGTGCTGCGCGGCCGCGCCCAACACGGAGAGCGAGAAGAGCCTCGCGCAGCCCACGGGCATGTCGGTGACGTCCGACGGCGCCACGCTCTATGTCGCCGCGTTCGGTTCGTCGAAGCTCGGCGTGTACGCCACCTCCGCGCTGGAGGCCGGCACTTTCGTTCCCAGCACCGCGAACCAGATTGAACTGAGCGGCGGCGGCCCCACCGGCCTGGTGCTGGACGAGGCGCGCAACCGGCTCTACGTGCTCACGCGCTTCGACAACGCCATCTCCGTCGTCAACACCACCACGAAGGCGGAGGTGGCCCACCTGCCCCTGTTCAACCCGGAGCCTCCGAGCGTGGTGCAGGGCCGTCCGTTCCTCTACGACGCGCGCTCCAGCTCCAGCCACGGCGATTCTTCCTGCGGCAGCTGCCACATCTTCGGTGACTTCGACAGCATCACCTGGGACCTGGGCAACCCGGACGGCGACGTGAAGGCCAACGCCAACCCCATCGTCCCCGTGCTGGCGGAGTTCGGCACCGACCCGACGTTCGGCCAGGACACGGCCTTCCACCCGATGAAGGGCCCCCTGTCCACCCAGAGCCTTCGCGGCATGGCGAACCAGGGCCCCATGCACTGGCGCGGGGACCGCACCGGCGGCAACGCCGCGCCGAGCGTCCAGCCCAACGGCGGCACCTTCGACGAGGTCGCGGCCTTCAAGCAGTTCAACCCGGCGTTCATGGACCTGCTCGGGCGCAGCGCCCAGTTGACGACGGCGGAGATGCAGAAGTTCTCCGACTTCATCCTCCAGGTGGCCTATCCGCCCAATCCCATCCGCAACCTGGACAACTCGCTGACGCCGTCACAGCAGGCGGGCCGGGACTTCTTCGTCAACACCACCAGCTTCTTCCAGGGGTCGTGCGAGTCCTGCCACCGCGTGGACATCAACGCCAACCCGGGCGAAGGCCCCTTCAAGGGCTTCTTCGGCACGGACGGCAAGAGCTCCTTCGACGCGGAGCCGCTGTTCCCCAAGGTGCCGCACCTGCGCAACATCTACCAGAAGGTCGGCATGTTCGGCGCGGGCTTCCCCTTCGGGACCACGCCGGCGGACACGTTCCTGGGTGACCAGGTGCGAGGCATTGGCTTCAACAGCGACGGTGCCATCCCCACGCTGTTCCTCTTCAACAGCGGCTTCGACTTCCACCCCATCTTCAACGCGGTGGGCATCCCGGACACGCCCGCGGGCCTCCAGGCCAAGAAGGACATGGAGCAGTACATGTTCGCCTTCGAGACCAACCTGGCGCCCATCGTCGGACAGCAGGTGACGCTCAGCTCCACCAACGCCACGGTGGCCGGGCCGCGCATCGACCTGCTGGTGGCGCGCGCGAACGCGGGCGAGTGTGACCTTGTGGCCAAGGGCCGCGCCGGCACCCACGAGATGGGCTTCGTCTACGTGGGCAGCGGACTGTTCAAGACGGACCGCGCGGCGCTGCCGCTGGTGCCCGCGGCGTCGCTCCGCTCGGCCGTCGCCGCGAACCACGGCGTGCTGACGTACACCTGCACGCCGCCGGGCTCGGGGGGGCGCGTCGGCATCGACCGGGACCTGGATGGGTTCTTCGACGGGGATGAGCGGACGGCGGGGACGAACCCGGCGAATCCGGCCAGCCACCCCTGAAGTGACGTGAGGGGCTTTCGCGGGCGGTGAGGGGCCGCGCCGTCTTCTGGACGGCCGGCCTTCCGGTACGATGTGCGTGGGTGCGGTGACGCGCACCTTCGCGCCGTTCGGACCTCACCGCACCGCGAAGGATGGCCCCATGGACACCGAAGTCGAGTCCAGCAGCGCGCACGTTGGAAAGATTTCCGGCAGCTACCTGACCACGAAGGACGGCACCCGGATCTACTTCAAGGACTGGGGCCCCAAGCACGGTCAGCCCATCGTCTTCTCCCACGGCTGGCCCCTCTCGGCCGACGCCTTCGAGGACCAGATGATGTTCCTGTCCGAACAGGGCTACCGCACCATCGCGCATGACCGCCGGGGCCACGGGCGTTCGTCCCAGCCCTGGGGCGGCCACGAGATGAACACCTACGCGGATGACCTGGCCGCGCTGACCCGTTCACTCGACCTTCGCAAGGCCATCCATGTCGGTCATTCCACGGGCGGCGGCGAGGTGGCGCGGTACATTGGACGGCATGGGACTTCGCGCGTGGCGAAGGCCGTGCTCATCAGCGCCGTCCCGCCCATCATGCTCAAGACGGACTGGCACCCCAACGGCCTGCCCATCGAGGTCTTCGACGGCATCCGCGCCGGGGTGAAGAAGGACCGCTCCAGCTTCTTCAGGGAGCTGAGCCTGGCGTTCTATGGCTTCAACCGGCCCGGCGCGGAGGTCTCCGAGGGCTTGCGCGAGAGCTTCCGGCTCCAGGGCCTGATGGCCGGACTGAAGGCCGAGTACGACTGCATCAAGGCCTTCTCCGAAACCGACTTCCGCGAGGACTTGAAGCGCTTCGATGTCCCCACGCTGGTGATGCATGGGGACGATGATCAGATCGTCCCCATCGACGGTGCGGGGCGGCTGACGGCGAAGCTGATCCAGGGCGCGGTGCTGAAGGTCTACCCGGGCTTCAGCCACGGCATGTGTTCGGTCAACAAGGACGTCATCAACAACGACCTGCTGGCCTTCATCAAGGGGTAGGGCGCCGCGGGCCTGCCTGGACGCAGCGGGTACGATTTCGGGCCCCCGGGCCTGGGGATGCCTCCTCCGGACTTGTCACGCCGGAGGGGGTGCAATACGCCTGCACCCATGTCCACGCCCGCGCTGCCCGCCGACTTCCTCCGCGCCATCGCCGAGTCCTTCCCCGGCGACTTCCTCACCCGCGAGCCCGCGGAGCTCCAGGAGTACGGCCGCGACTGGACGCGCGTGTACACCCCCGCGCCGGGGGCGGTGGCCTTCCCCCGCACCACGGACGAGGTCGCCCGCTTCATGGCCCTGTGCCACCAGCACCGCGTCGCGGTGGTGCCCTCCGGCGGGCGCACGGGCCTGGCGGGCGGGGCGGTGGCGATGAAGGGCGAGGTGGTCCTGTCGCTGAAGCGGATGACCCGCATGGACCCGCTGGACCTGCTCGGCAACACGGTGCGCGTGCAGGCGGGCGCGGTGACGGAGGCGGTGCACCAGCACTGCGCGCCGCACGGCCTGACGTGGCCGGTGGACTTCGCCTCCAAGGGCAGCAGCACGGTGGGCGGCAACATCGCCACCAACGCGGGCGGCGTGAAGGTCATCCGCTACGGCCTCACCCGGCAGTGGGTGCTGGGCCTCCAGGTGGTGACGGCGCAGGGGCAGGTGCTGGAGCTCAACGGCGCGCTGGAGAAGAACAACACCGGCGTGGACCTGCGCCAGCTCTTCATCGGCAGCGAGGGCACGCTGGGCATCATCACGGAGGCCACGCTCAAGCTGACGCGGCTGCCGGGCAAGCAGGACGTCTTCCTCTTCGCGGTGCCGGACGTGGCCGCCGTGCTGCGCCTGTTCCGCGACGCGCGCCAGGCGCCGCTCGCGCTGTCCGCCTACGAGTTCTTCACCGACAAGTGCCTGGCCCGCGTGCAGCGCCACCGCAAGCTGCGCTCGCCCTTCGAGGCGCCCAGCGGCTGCTACGTGCTGCTGGAGTCCGAGGGCGGCGACCCGGCGGCGGTGGAGGCGTGGCTGGGCTCGCTCTTCGAGCGCGGGCTCGTCACGGACGGCACGCAGGCGCAGGGCGTGGGGCAGGCCGCGGAGCTGTGGTCGCTGCGCGAGTCCATCAGCGAGAGCCTCTCCGCCACGGGCGTGCTGCACAAGAACGACATCTCCCTGCCGGTGGCGAACCTGGAGGCGTTCTGCTCGGAGCTGGACGCGGTGTTCGCCAGCCGCTACCCGGGCTGGGAGATCTGCCTCTTCGGCCACATTGGCGACGGCAACCTGCACGTCAACGTGATGAAGCCGGACGCGGTGGAGAAGGCGGACTTCTTCGCCCACGCCAAGAAGTCCGACCACGCCATGTTCGACCTCGTGCGCAAGCACGGCGGCAGCATCTCCGCCGAGCACGGCATCGGCCTGTTGAAGAAGGACTACCTGGACTACACGCGCGCGCCCGGTGAGCTGGAATTGCTGCGCACCCTCAAGCGCGCGCTGGACCCCGAGGGCATCCTCAACCCCGGGAAGATTCTGGACGCCTAGGACACGATGCGCGTCTTGATGTCCGTCTCCAGCCCGGCGATGGCCTCGCACACCTGCTGGGACACGTCCTGGTCCAGGTCCATCACCAGGTAGCCCACGTTGGCGTCGGTGCTCAGCACCTGCGCGTGGATGTTGGCGTTGAAGTCGGACACGATGCGGTTGATGTCACGCAGCACGCCCGGCGTGTTGCGGTGCACGTTGATGATGCGGTGGGTGCCCGGGTTGATGGGCGCCTCCACGTTGGGGAAGTTCACCGCGCCCGTCGTCGCGCCGCCCTTGACGAACTTGAGCAGCGACGTGGCCACCTCCTTGCCAATGGACGCCTGCGCCTCCTCCGTGGAGCCGCCGATGTGCGGCGTCAGCACCACGTTGGGAATGCCCTGCAGCTCCGTGATGAAGCCGTCCGAGTTGCCCTCCGGCTCCTCCGGGTACACGTCCACCGCCGCGCCGCCCAGGTGCTTCGCGCGCAGCGCCCGCGCCAGCGCCGGGATGTCCACCACCGTGCCCCGGCTGGCGTTGATGAGGCACGCGCCCGGCTTCATCGCCTGGAACTGCTCCGCCCCCATCATCATGTGCGTGGAGGCCATCGCCGGCACGTGCAGCGTCACGAAGTCCGACTCCGCCAGCAGCCCGTTCAGCGTGGGCACCGACCGCGAGTTGCCCAGGGGCAGCTTCGTCATCACGTCGTAGTAGAGCACGCGCATGCCCAAGGACTCCGCCAGCACGCCCAGCTGCGAGCCGATGTGCCCGTAGCCGATGATGCCCAGCGTCTTGCCACGCACCTCGTGGCTGCCCGTGGCCACCTTGCGCCACTGTCCGGCGTGCACCTCCCGGCTGCGGTCGAAGAGCTGGCGCGTCAGCACCACCACCTCCGCCAGCACCATCTCCGCCACGCTGCGCGTGTTGCTGAACGGCGCGTTGAACACCGGCACGCCGTGCACGCTGGAGGAGAGCAGGTCCACCTGGTTGGTGCCGATGCAGAAGGCGCCAATCGCGAGCAGGTCCTCCGCGTACTTGAGCGACGCCTCCGGCACCGTCGTCTTGCTGCGGATGCCCAACAGGTGCACGCCCCTCAGGCGCTCCGCCAGCTCCTCCGGCTTGAGCGCGGAGGACGTGCGCTCCACCTGGAAGCCCTCCGCCGCCAGCATCTCCTGGGCGGAGGCGTGGATGTTCTCCAGCAACAGGACGCGCAGCGGGCCCTGGTTGTTGACGGGGCGGCGGGGCGACGGCGGGAAGCGGGGTGTGCTCATGGCGCCTTGCGTTAGATCTGGCACCCCAGGCTGTCAAGCCT
>NZ_RAWD01000442.1:0-6271 GCF_003612065.1 Corallococcus sp. CA047B | reverse complement strand
AGCAGGAGCCGGTGGACGCCCACGCCGCCCCCGAGCGCGGACCACCCGAGGGCTTCGATCCCCAGCAGCGCGGCCACCGTCGCCAGCCCACGCCCCACGCTCCGACGCCACCCCTGGACCGGCGCCTTGTGGAGCCACCAGAGCGCGCCGCCGGCCGCCATCAACCCCAGCGCCACGCCCGGCACCATCACGCCCGTGCGCGTCGAGGAGAGGGCCACGACGAGGCTGGGGACGCCCAGCACCCAGCCCACAAGCACGAGCGCCCCCATCCCCACCGCGGACGCGCTCGCGACCGGCACCAGTCCGCCGAGCATCCACTGGAGCCGCTGGAGCGAGTCGCTTCGCGAGCGTCCCAGCGTCTGGGCATGCGACTCCGGTTTCGTCATGGAGGTGGGGCCCCCGCCGTCCAGGCGTGGGCCCGGCCGGGCTCTCTCCCCAGCGCGCCCCCTCCCGGGGCAGAGGCTCCGTGGCGGGCAGGGCCGTGAGCGCCAGGGAGCCTTCGCCAGGCACGCGGACAACCGGTGGACCCCTGGCCGTGCGGGGCCATCGCGCGTCCGAAGCGCGGTGGGTGCGCGAGCCTGACGCGGGCGCCCGCTCCCCGGGCTGCGTCGACGAAACCAGACAGGCGGCTGACGCGGACGGGGATTCGCATGGCGGGGCCAGACGGAAAGCTGGAGTCCCTTCGGGGGTCCGGCAACGCGCAGGACGCCCCAGCGGGACGGAAGGGCTGCCCGGCTGGCGGCCTTGATTTCAGGGCGGGCAAAGAAAAAGGGCGGCGCCCGGATGGACGCCGCCCCGGTTCAGCACATCAGGACTTCATCAGGTGCACATCAGCCACGAGCACTTGTTCGACTGGCACTCGCGCCCGGTGGAGCACAGCGAGCCCTTGGGACGCTTCTCCACGCACTTGCCGGAGTTGGTGCCCCAGCCGCAGAACTGGGTCGCGCCGCAGTGCGAGTCGGTGGTGCAGGAGCAGGTGCCGTTCAGGCCGCTGCAGCCGTCAATCGCGTTGCAGGAGCCACTGCGGCACTCCTGGTTGAAGCGGCACGTCTCCGCGACGTACTTGGTGGCGGGCGCGTAGGCCTTGCCGCAGATCTGCGGGAAGGCCGCCTCGCGGGTGGCCTTGGGGACGTAGGCCGCGACGCCGCCGGTGTCGATGTCGTTCGCCGCGTCCGCCATGCCGGAGCGGGCGCCGTTGGCGCGCTCCCACATCCGGATGTAGTTCTCCGACGAGCCCTCCAGGCCGCTGGTGTTGACGCCCAGCTGCTTGAGGTCCTTCACCACGTCCGGCAGCAGGCCCACGTGGGCCAGGCCGTAGATGTCGAAGTCGGTGCCCAGGCGGCCCGGGCCGGAGACGCGCTGCTGCTCGCGCTGCGCATCCGCCTCCGCGCGGAAGCCGGCCGAGCACGCGCCGAAGTCACCGAAGCGCGGGCGCGTCTGCTGGATGAACCCGTTCAGGTCCGCGCCGAAGCCCATGTTGACCTTGAGGCCCTGGCGGCCGAACTCGTACGCCTGCGCGAGCGAGCGCGTGGAGCCCTGGCAGGAGTTGGCGACGGCGGTGCGGGTGTAGTCGCGCGTCTCGTCGTGCGCGGTGCGCAGGCCAAACATGCCGCCCGTCTGGCGCACGTAGCGCACCACCCAGGACGGGGTGGTCTTCTCGTTGGCGGCGAGCGCCGGGTTCATGATCTCCCGGAAGTGGCCGTGGGAGATCATCAGCGGATACCAGGTGTTCGCCTGGGACACGGCATACGTGTCCTGCACGCTCTTCTCGGACATGTGGGCGATGTCGATGATCATCCCCTTGGCCATCATCTCCTGGACCAGCGCCTTGCCGTCCGCGGTGAGGCCCTTGGTGTTCTTGCAGTTCGCGTCCACGTCGAAGCCCAGCGTGAAGCCGGAGCCGGTGAGGCCGCAGTCCGTGTCGATGTGACAGTTCTCCAGGAACTGGGCGACCTGGAAGATGGCGTTGTGGGGCGCGGCGCCGCCAAAGCGGTTGTCCAGCTGGTGCACGGGCTGCAGCGAGCGCACGCCCAGCGAATAGACGCGGTTCAGCTCCGAGCGCCAGTCCTTGGTGCCGAACAGCTTGCTGGACTCGATGGAGAGCACCATCGCCAGCTTGCCGGAGGCGATGATCTGCCGGGCATGCGCGGGTGACAGGGCGATCTCCGCCCAGTCGGTGCGGGCATCGAAGTCGCGGGCCATCTGGAGCTGGACGTCCACGTCCATCATCTCGTCACAGGGCCGCTTGAGGTTCTGGTACGGCAGCGCCTTGCAGAGGAACTCGTTGCTGACGAGCGACACCATGACCAGGGACATGCCGCCCTGGCGGGCCTTGTTGAGCCAGCCTTCCCACGCCTGCTGGTGCGCGATGGTGTCCCAGCGGGGCCACTGGGTGTTGACGTCCTTGCGGCCCAGGTGCAGGCCGGTGTCGCCCTGCGTGCCTTCGACCTGACCGATGACCTCCGAGGCCAGCGCGCCGCCGACGCCGAAGACATCCGACAGGATGGGCACGCCGCCCAGGTTCACGCTGCCGGAGTTGGGACAGAGGTTGAGCATGTCGCGCAGGTCCATGCGGACCCGAGCATGGTCGCTCTCCGGCTCACCGCCGTCACAGCTCGCGAGCGTGCCGGTGTGGCTGCCGTGGAACCAGCCGCCGCCGAAGGCCTCCTCGGCGAACATGTGGTGATGCATCTCCGCGAAGCCGCCCACGGCCAGCGGCTGGGCGACCTCCGCCGGGGCCTCGGCTTGCGCGGACGGAGACTCGTCGGAGACGGGGCCACAGCCCAGCGCGAGCGCGGAGGCCGCGAGGACTGGAGAGAACAGACTGCGGGGACTGAAGCGGGAACGACGTGACATGCGGTGCACCTTTCTTGGGGGGAAGGCTCACCGGGCGTATCAGCAATAACACCGAGCTAGCAATTCTGGCGGGCTATACGCGGTATCGCGTCACACAGCATCTGGCTCCTCTCCCACGACGACGCCCACCATTTCTTCCTCGCCGAGAAACTCATTCTTGAGAGGAAAGCGAAGCATGGCTTCCATCTGCTGGAAGAGCGCTTCGCCAAGCAGTTGCTCCTTGCGCCAGCGAGCCGCCGCGAGGCGCAGGCTTGGCTTGTACTGACCCGCGAGGATCCATTGACGCATGGCGTCCAGCGTCGCGAGGCGTGCTTCGTCGCAGCCCTTGCGCAGCGCGTCCACCGAGGACAGTACCCACTCTTCGTTCTTGTCCAGCGCGGGCTTCTGCCGCTGCGCCCGGACGATCTCCGCCACGCCGGAGAAGAGCCGCCGGGCGCCCTCCGCCAGCGTGTTCGCACGCTGGCGACATCGGACCGCGTGCACGACCTCTGTCACATCTGCCTTCTCGGAGTGTTTGAAG
This sequence comes from Corallococcus sp. CA047B, assembly GCF_003612065.1. Taxonomy (NCBI): domain Bacteria; kingdom Pseudomonadati; phylum Myxococcota; class Myxococcia; order Myxococcales; family Myxococcaceae; genus Corallococcus; species Corallococcus sp. CA047B. Next base: position 2,895 of record NZ_RAWD01000442.1, on the reverse strand, counting down.
AGCAGATCCAGCCCCGCGACGTCCGCGACGCGCTCCAGGCCCGTCCCATCCTGTTCGCGCCAGAACGCCCAGTACCACCCCAACCGCGTGGCGACGACGCCGGGGAGACGCGACCGGGTCGCCGCTCTCCGGCCCGGGCGCAGCGCCCGGATCCGGGCATAGCGGGCGGGCTCCATCTGCTGGATCGTCAGGATGCGTTCGGCATGGCGGCCGAGCGCATCCATCTCATCGTGCGCTTCGGCCTTCTCCAGGGCCTTTCCCGCATAGATGTCCAGGACGCCATCAACGTCGGGACGCTCCTCCAGCGGAAGAATGTGACTGTCTTCACCAAAGACCTTCAAAAACTCCTGGATGCGCCGCCGGAGGACTTGCTCAAGTCCGAGGTTGGTTTCCAGTGCCCGCTCCGGCAGGAAGCTGGAGATGTGGATCTCCTCGTTGAGACTGCCCAGGCGGTCGATGCGACCCGCGCGCTGGATGAGCCGCACCGGATTCCAATGCAGATCGTAATTGATGAGGGTGTCGGCATCCTGGAGATTGATGCCTTCACTGAGCACATCCGTGGAGATGAGCAGGTCGATCTGCTGCGTTTTCGGCACCTCGGAACGACCACGCCCGGGATTGGCCCTGGGCGCGAAGCGACGAGCAATCTCTCGCACGTTTCCGCTGCTGCCCGTCACCTTCGCCACGCTCCCATGTTCCCCCTGGAGATGCTCATGGAGGAACTCCGCCGTGTCGGTGAACTGCGTGAAGATGAGCGTGCGGTGCTGCCGGGGTGAGCGCGTCGCCAGGTAGGCCCGCAGCCGCGCGAGTTTCGCATCCGCTGCGGGAGACTGCTGATGCATCGCGCCCCAGAGTTCTTCCACCCGCTCCAGGTCGGCCGTCAGGGCGTTGCGCAACCGGTCTACGTGGAACATCCCGGAAGGCATCTGATCGCCTCCCGGGGTCGACTCGCCCTCGTCCTCGACGTCCGCGACGACCTGGACAAAGCCCCCCCGGAGGTTCTCCAGCGCGCGTTGGAGCCGCGCCCGAAGGCGTTCCAGGGAGGCGCGAAACGCGGCCTCGCTGGACTCCAGCCGCTTGAGAAGAAGTACCTTGAAGAGCCCCCGAAGGCTCTGCCCTGCCTGGCGGAAGCCAACCATGCGGGAATCATCACGGTGCATCTCCAGCACATAGGCGGCCAGCCCGTAGAGAGGGTACTCCATGCTGCCCAGCAGGTGGATGATCCGGTCATACAGGCCGGTGCCGTACGTGTCCTCGATCCGGTAGCGCAGACACTGCTCCGGCCCGGAGACGCGCGTCGGGAACCGGATGGGAACCCAGTCGTAGCCCCCGGTGGGCTTTTTCACCGGGAGCTTCGCGTCCTTGTAGTGGTTCTGGATGAAGCGACGCGTGCGTCGCACCACCACATGCTGGAGCACGTTGGTGAGCGACTCCCTTCCCGCCTCCACCGCCTTGAAGAAGTCTTCCAGGGACTCTCCCGGGAAGGGCAGCCGCGTGAAGTTTTCCGGGAAGAGCTTCATCTGCTGCATCACGTCCCGTGGGCTGTTGTTCTGTGGCGTCGCGGAGAGCAGCAGCACCTGCCTTCGTGAGGGGACGTTGTTGGGGTGCAACCACTCCCAGATCCGCTCGTAGCGACGCGTCGTGGGGTTGCGGAAGTTGTGGGACTCGTCCACCACCAGCACCTGCCGCTGGCTGTACTGGGGAAGGTCCTCCAGTCGCCCATGGGACAGGACGCGTAAGTTCACTCCGAACTCCTCACCCAGGGCCTGCCACGTCGGACACACGGTGGGCGGAGCAATCACCAACGCGTGGCGGTCCATCGTGTCCTGGAGATAGCGCAGTAGGGCCATGGCAATGTATGTCTTTCCCAGACCCACGACATCCGCCAGGAAGACCCCACCAAAGCGCCGCAGGATTCCTTTCGCCTGTTGGTAGGCCGCCCGCTGGAAGGTCGTCATCACTTCCAGCAAGGGATTGCTGTCGGTCAAATCGGCGCCCTGGAGCATCTCCAGGAAGAACTCGGAGAGGACCTTGAGATACATGTCCTCCGCTCCGATCATCGCCCCGGCCCAGGAGCCCTCCAACAACGCCTGGACGTCCTTGGAGATGTCCTCCGATTCCGCCGCGCGGAGCCGGAACCATTCGCGGGCCCGCTCATGCACCGCGCCCGTGAGCGCCAGGTCCAGCTCCGCGCCAGAAGGCCGGTGCAAGGTGCCCCGGGTGATGGGCCCTGCGGGAACAAGGCTGCCCTCCGGGCGACTGATGAGCCGGCTGAAGAGCGGACCCGGCTGATAGTGGAAGACACGAGCCTCGGCGGAGGAAAGTTTCCGGATCCACTCCCCAATGCGACCTTCCCATTCCGCCGTCTGGGGCAGTCCGTCCAGCTGTCCACCGAACGCTTCCAGAAGCGCGTTGCGGTGGGCATGCGTCACCCTGGCGGGAAGGCCCGCATGCGGTTCCCGCGCCAGACCCGCGTGTCCTTGAGGAGGCTGGGCCAGCAAGCCCGGGGCCGACAACAAGAGGTCCATTCGCGGCTCGGCCTGGAAGATTTCCAGGACATCCGTGCGCAGCTCCCCTGCCGAGACGAGTGTCGCACCGTCCCTGTCCAATGTGCTCATGAGGCGCTTCCTCTCTCCAACCAGGCACTCATCGATGAAGCCAGGAGCGACACTTCGGGCTCCGGCTCGGCGGGGGAGCTGGAGTTCGCGCTCAGCCATACGGCAACGGGGACCTCCAGGAGGGACACCTCATCCGCGCCACCTGCGGGTGCGACAACGGGCCCAAGGGGCAACGGCGTCACCAGGATCAGCTCCGGGCGGGAGGGCTCTGGAGAAGGGAGCGGCTCGGGAGCGGTTTCAAGGCTGGCTCTTATACACATCTCCGAGCCCACGAGAC
>NZ_RAWD01000441.1:0-6285 GCF_003612065.1 Corallococcus sp. CA047B | reverse complement strand
GTGCTGGGCTGGCACCCGCGCGGGGGACATGTCTCTCCATTGGAGGCCGTAGCGGTGCCGGGCCGGGGCGTGTTGCGTTGCAGTGGCCGCGTGGGACCGGAGGGACAGGAGGCCGCGGACGTCGCTTTCAGCGTGCTGCGTGCTCGCGCGCCCGTGCTGGGCCTGGGCGAACTCGTGGCCCGCTACGACCTGCACCTGCACTACACGGACACCGAGGTGGGCAAGGACGGACTGTCGAGCGGCCTCGCGATGGCGCTCGCGGGCCTGTCCGCCTATGCGCAGCGCCCGCTTCCCGCGAGGCTGGCGGTGACCGGCGAGGTGACGCTGTCCGGCGAGGTGCGGCCCGTGGGCGGCGTGCACGAGAAGCTGGTGGCCGCGTACCTGGAGGGCATGCGGATCGTGGTGCACCCCCGGCGCAATCTTCAGGAAGTGGCGGCGCTGCCGCCCGAGGTGACCGGGCGCCTGCGTCTGGTCGCGGTGGACACTTTGGATGAGGCGTGGCGGGTCGTGCGTGCGACCGTCGACGCGCCGGGAGCAACCCGACGGTGAGCAGCGAACCGCAACAGAACCCCTATGCCGTGCTGGGCGTCCCCCGCGACGCGGATGCCCGCACCATCAAGAAGGCCTACTTCGACCTCGTGCGACAGAACCCCCCGGAGACCCATCCGGAGGTGTTCAAGCGCCTGCGCGAGGCCTACGAGCTGCTCTCCGACGCGGAGGCGCGCCAGGCCTGGGACGCCACCGCGGACGTTCCGCTGGAGGGGTTGGCGGCGGAGCAGGCCGCGTGCATGGCGGAGGCCGTGGAGCAGTTCAACGCGGACAACCACGCCGCGGGCCGCAGGGTGTTGAACACCTTCCTCGCCGAACATCCCGAAGCGCACGAGGTGCGCACCCTGCTGGGGAAGAACCTCCTGTTCGAAGGCTATCCCCCCGAAGCGCTCGTGGAGTTCGACCGGGTGCTGGAATTGCGTCCCCAGGACTGGCAGGCGCGCCTGCACCGGGGCTGGGCGTTGCAGCGTCTGGAGCGCCTGAAGGAAGCGGCGGATGACTACTGGCGGGCCGGAAAGCTGGGCCCCACCGAGCTGGTCCCCCGCGTCGCGCTGGCGGACTGTCTGGAGCAGATGGGGCAGGTCAAGGACGCGCTCGGCGTGCTCGCGGAGGCGCGGACCCTGACGGGCCTGCGGCCGATGGACGTGCTCTCCCTCACGGTGCGGCGTGCCGCGACGATGCTGGAGCACGGCTTCAATCCAGAGGCGGTGCAGGAGCTGGATTCGCTCGAAGTGGACGTGCCCGCGAACGCGGATCCGGAGCTGCGCCGGTGGACCGCGGGCCAGTTGTCCTCCGCCGCCGCGACCCTCTTCGCCCAGCAGCGCTCGGAGGCCGCCAACAAGCTGCTCGAGCGCAGCCAGCGCTTCAACCCCACCAGCGCCACCGAGGGCGTCTACCCGGTCCGCGTCGACCTGGACGTGGCCGCGCTGTCGGAGGGCGCCCGGCAATGGCTGCGCGCGGAGGCCGACCGCCACGACGGAGGACGCACCCTGAAGACGTGGGCCCTCCCCGCTGCCGTTTCGGCCGGGCTGGCCCTGGTGACCCTCTTCTTCCTCGTCGACTGCTTCCGCGCGCCCGAAACGCGCACGGTGGTGGACTGGGTGTGTCGCGCGGTCTTCGCCGCCGGCCTCGCCGCCGCCACCCTGTACGCGGCGCGTGTCCTCCTGCGCTCCATCAGCAGTCCCTTCGGCAGCTTCCACGTCGTCCACCCGCTGCACCTCGTCCAGGTGCAGCGTGATCAGCTCACCGTGTGGCCGCTCGTGCACCTGAACGACATCCAGTTGATGGACCACCACGACAACGGCCGCTACACCCATACCTCCCTGGACATGCGCTTCAGCCGGATGCGCCTGGTGCTGCGGGTGCGCGGCAAGCCGCAGGCGGAGGCGCTCGCCCAGGAGTTGTCGGGGCGCCGCCGTCGCGTGCTGGAGCTGCTCAATCGCGGGATGCTCGATGCCGAGAGCGGCGTGGAGCACCTGCCCGCGGCGCTGCTGGCGCGTGGCGCGAAGGGCCGCCACGTGCACGCGGAAGGAAAGCTCCCGTCATGGGTCGGCCTGGGCGTCGCGGCCGCCGTCGCAGTCCTGGTGGTGTGCGCCTCCGTCGTGCCCCAGCGGAGCGCGGTGGACGCGCGTGCGTGGGGGCTGGCCCTCAACGTGCGCGACCTGGGCCCCACGCTCGCCTTCCTGCGCGACCGGCCCGATTCCAACTTCGCGCCCCAGGCCCAGGCCCGCCTGGACGCGGAGCTGGCCCAGGCCCGTGCTCGGATGGAGACACGGCTGGACGCGGGCAGCGGCACGGCCGCCTCCATCCCGTTCTTCTCCAGCCTCCTGGACGCCGTGGCCCGCACGCACAGCCGCCGCGTATCCGTGGAGTGGCTGGGCCTGGAGAAGTCGGACGCCCGGCCGGACCTGCTCGTGACCGCCTGGCAGCGGATGGCGGATGAGGCGCTGGGCAAGGACGTGCTGTTCATGGACTCGGTCCGGGCCGCGGGCCGCGAGGGCCCCCCCGCGGCCAGCTTGCGCGTGCGTCAGCAGGTGCGCCCCCTGCCCGCGAACGGGACGGATGAGGCGCCGGTCGAGCTGCTCTGGGCGGTGACGACAGAAGGGCTTGGCTCTTCTGTCGCATCCCTGGCGCTCACGGCCAGGGGAGTCTCCGCGGAGGATCCGGCCGCGTCCGAAGCGCTCCTTCACGCCTGGGTGGAGCGCTGGCATCTGCCCGGCACCGGCACGCGCCGGCCGTTGTTGTTCACGAACTCCCTGCTCGCCCTGGAGGCCTCTCCGTGAAGCCCTCTCCGACTTCGCTCTGGAGCGACGTCCTCGTGATTCTCGGGATGGTGGGACTCCCGCTCGTCCTGGTCCTCATGGGCCCGGGCGTGAAGCGCTCGGAGTCCGTGCACTTCGTCAACGGCCTGGATGTGCCCGTCCAGATTGTCGCCGGTGACAATCGCTTCGACGTGCCCGCCGAAGGACGCATCAAGCGTGAGATCCGCCGGGGGTTGGTGGACGTGGACGTGAGCGCCAAGGGCGTCTCCCTGGTCCACGACACCCTGTACGTATCCGGGGACAAGGATGTCCGCGTCTACAACGTGCTGGGCGCGGCGCCCCTCTTCATGGATGCGGTCCGCTACACCAGCTCGAGCGCGAAGAACGTGAATGCGCCGGAGCGCTTCCCTCAACCCCTGGGCGGCACGACGTTCCAGGAGTTCGACCACGTGGACTACGCCTTTGTCGAACCCCCCAGGTCGCTGTCCGTGGACGAGCGCCAGAGCGGCTCCATCAGCCGGAGCCACCTGGGCGTGCTGCCGGGGGGCTGGAAGATGACCCTGCGCTTCCTGCTGGCGGGCAACCGTCCGGCCGAGGCGGGCCGGGTGGCGCAGGCGGTGCTGCGCGCGAGGCCCGACGCCCCGGAGCTGAGCGAGGCCGCCTCCCTGGGGATGATGGCGCTCGAGCAGACGGAGGGCGTCCTCGCGGCGACGGCCATCGCACGCGAGTGGCGCGATGCGAACCTGGAGGACTTCGACGCGCACCGGCTCTGGGCGCGCCAGATGCGGCGCACCGGTCGCAACGAGGAGACGCGGGCGTACTACGCGCGCGCTCTCTCCCAGGCTCCTGACTCGATGCTCCTGGCCACGATGCTCGCGCGCACGGAGCCAGGTCCCGAGGCGACCGCGCGGCTCGAGACGCTGCGGCGCGCCCACCCGGAGTCGCCCCTGCCGCGTTGGGGGCTCAGCCTGCGCTACCTGCGCGAGAATCGCTGGGCGGAGGCGCTCGTGCTGCTGGACGCGATGGAGCAGGAGGAGACGCACTACGACATCTTCCTGGAGGAGCACCTCCGGGCCCTGACCGCGCTGGGCCGCCGTGAGGAAGCGGTGAAGCGATTCTCCCAGCGGTTGTTCGAGGACGAGAAGGCGTCGGTCGGCTGGCGGGATGTGCTCCTGTACGCGCGGCTGCTCGGACGCGGACCGAACGATGCCGGGGCCAAGGACCTGCAGAAGCTCATCGCCCGCGCGGTGGAGGGGCGGAGCGAGGAGCTGCTGCGCGCATGGCTCGAAGCCTCGCTCGGCGAGTCCAAGGTCCGCGCCCTGCCGGCTGGCTTGGATGTGAACAATGCCTCCGTGGTCGCGGTGCGGGTGCTGACCGCGCTCGCCAAGAGCCCCGAGTCCGCCGCCCGCGTCTGCGCCACCGCCAACCGGGCGGGCTTCAGCCAGGTGGGGACCGAGGCCGGGCTCCTGCTCGCCGGAGAGTTCGAGCGGCTCGGCGACTCCGCCCTGGCCGCGAAGACCCTGGAGGCGACGGGGTTGGAGCTCACCTTCGAGGAGCTGCGGGACACGGTGCACGGCGCGCGGACCGTCGAGTCCCTGGCCGCGTTGGACGGGGCGGAACGTGCCGCGCTCCATCTCGTCGTGGCACGAAGGCTCGAAGCCAGGGGCGCCAACGCGCAGAAGGCCTATGCGCTCGCGAGGCAGGAAGCGGTGTTGCCCGGTCCGGTCACCACCGCGCTCGCGCGCTGGCCTGTCCCGGTGGCTTCCGGAAGCGTGGCGGGGGTCGGTACGCCTTGAGGAGGCAGGGCGCTTCGGCGGAAAACGACCGCGGACGGACTACAGCCGCTCGTCGATGGCGCGGTTGCTCATCTCATCCGCCTCGGCGTTCTGCGCTCGGGGGACGTGGGCGAGCTTCACCTTGCTGAACGTCTTGAGCAGCTTCTGCGCCTCCTGGAAGAGGGGCTTCAGCGTGGCGCTCTTCACCTGGTAGCGCCCGTCCAGCTGCCGGATGAGCAGCTCGCTGTCGGCGTACACCTCCACCTCGCGCGCGCCCAACGTGCGTGCGTGCTGGAGCCCCAGCAGCAGCCCCATGTACTCGGCGTGGTTGTTCGTCTGGTGCCCCAGGAACTTGCCCAGGCGCGCAATCACCGCGCCCTGCGTGTCCATCAGCACCGCGCCCGCGCCCGCGGGGCCCGGGTTGCCGCGCGCCGCTCCGTCCGAATAGACGCGCACGCGGTTCAGCCCGCTGCCCGGGGGGATGGGCGCGGCGGACTCCACGGTGGGGGAGGGGGCCGCCGCCGGCTCCAACACGGGCTCGGAGGCGGCCGACACGGGCGGGCCCTGGGCCAGCGTGTCGGCGGCCTCGGCCAGCAACTGCCCCAGGTGTTCGCGGGTGAGCCCGCGAAAGGCGCGCACCGTCGCCGTCAGCGGCTCCTCACGCGCGATGTGACGGAGGAGGTCGACGAGCGAAGGGGGCGGCATGGGCTGAAGCGACCTACGACGACCGCGCCGCTACTTCGCGGCGGAGTCCGGGGCCTTTTCCTGCAGCGCTTCGATGGCGAAGATGATGCGGTTGCACGAGGGGCACACGTCGGTGCCCAGCGAGGTGCGCAGCGCGTTGTACATCTGCGGGGGCAGGTTCATGTTGCAGCCCTGGCAGGTGCCGGCCACCACGCCCACCATCGCGGGCAGCTTCTTCTTGCGGATGACCTCGTAGCGGCGCAGCAGCGTGCCGTCCACGTTCGCGGCCACGTTCGCGCGGCGACCTTCCAGCTCCTTCACCTGGGAGTCGGACTCGCCCAGCTTCCCGCGCAGCTCCGTCATCCGTCCCGACAGGCCCTGCAGCTTGGTGGCGTACTCCGCCTCCTTGCCCTTGATGGCCTCGCGAGCGCCGCCCAGCTCCTTCACCTTCTCCGTGAGCGCCTCGGACTGGGTGAGGATGCCCTTCTTCGCGATATCGATTTCGCGAGCGAGCGCCGAGTACTCACGCGTGGAGCGCTGGTCGGACAGGCGCGCTTCCCACTTCTTCACCTTGTCCTTCTCGTCCGTGATGTTCTGCTCGAGCAGGGCCTTCTGCTTCTCCAGGTCCGCCACGCGTGTCCGCTCGGCTTCGATGCCGTTGCGCGCGACGCCCAGCTCCCGCTCCAGATCGGAAATCTGGCGGGGATGCACATCCGCCGCCTTCCGGAGCGAGGCGACCTCGAGGTCCACCTTCTGCAGCTCCGCCAGGGCCTTCAGTTTCTCCCGCAAGTTTGCTGCCTCCCAACACGGCCGCACCGACGCGCGGCGCGACTCTTGTACCAACAAGGGTGCTGGGGTTCCAACGCCCAAATGGGCGACCTTCCATCCCTGCGCTTTCCGCCTGCCCCTCCAGCGTTTGAATCCGCTTCACGCACCCGTTAGACGGGGACCGTGTCCCCAACGCCCTTGCGAACCCTCCTGGCCCCTGTCCTCCTGCTCGCCGCCACCGTCGACAC
>NZ_RAWD01000440.1:0-6321 GCF_003612065.1 Corallococcus sp. CA047B | reverse complement strand
GTCAGGCGCTCGCACGGGAGTTGGAGGTGCAGACGCACACGGTGGCGCTGCTGCCTCCGGGGGCGGTGCCCAAGACGTCGAGCGGGAAGATTCAGCGCTTCGCGTGCCGTGCGGCGCTGGTGTCCGGGGAACTCGCGGTGCTGTGGCGCAGTGAGGCGGCGGGTGCGGAGCCGTTGGTGCGGACTCCGGTGGTGCCTGTGTCCGAGGCGCCGACGGTGGAGCAGGCCGGTGCGGCGGAGACCACGGTTTCGGTGGGTACGACGGCGAGTCAGCCCGGTGCGCTCTCGGCTGCCCCGGCTCCAGTTGGCGCGACGGCCAATCAGTCCGGAGTGCCCTCGGGTGTCTCGGCAGTGGACGCCTCGGCTTCGGCTGACGCGACGGCCAATCAGTTCGGTGCCATCGCGGGTGCCTCGGTTGCGGCTGACGCGACGGCGAGTCAACCCGGTGCGCTCGTGGGTGCCTCGGCGGTGGACGCCTCGGCTTCGGCTGGCGCGGCGGGGAATCAGTCTGGTGCCTCCGCCCCTGTGGCCCAGGTCGCGGCCTCCCCTGCCCGCTCCGTGGAGGAACTGGAGCGCATTCTTCGCGAGGAGCTGACCGCGGTCCTCGGGGCGGAGGCCGGCCTTCAGGGCTCGGACGTTCCGCTCACGCAGTTGGGCATGGACTCGCTCGCGGCCGCGGACCTCCAGGGACGCATCGAGAAGCGTCTGGGGACGCGTGTCTCCGCCGCGACCCTGTTGCAGGACGTGACCCTCCAGGGACTCGTGGCGTCGCTGGCCCAGGGCAGCACCGCGACGGGCCTCGCGGCGCTTCCTCCCGTGCAACGGCGCCCAGCTCCGACTGGGCTGACGCCGGCCTCGTTCTCCCAGCAGCGCCTGTGGTTCCTCCAGCAACTGGCGCCGGAGTCCACCGCCTACCATGTCCCCGTGTCGCTCTCGCTCCGAGGCCCCCTGGTCCCGGAGACGCTGTCGCGTTCGCTGAACGAGCTGGTCCGTCGCCACGAAGCGCTGCGCACGACCTTCGTCGCGCGGGACGGCGTGCTGTTCCAACAGGTCCACGCTCCTTCGCCTGTCTCGTTGATGGTGGAGGAGGTCGCCAGCGGGGAATCGGCTCCTGCTGCTTCATCCTTACGCGAGGCCCTGCTGGATGCGTGGGCGGTGCGCGATGCCCAGCAGCCGATGGACATGTTCACCGGGCCGCTGCTGCGCTTCGTGCTGCTGCGCTTCGCGCCCGAGGACCACGTGCTGCTCGTCTTCGTGCACCACCTCATCGCGGACGGCTGGTCCGTGGCGGTGCTTTCCCGAGAACTGGCCGCGCTCTACGGGGCCTTCGGGGACGCGCGCCCTTCGCCCCTGCCCGAGCCCGCGCTCCAGTACGGCGACTTCGCGGCGTGGCAGCAGGCGTACCTGACGCCCCAGGCCCTGGCCCCGGAGCTGGCATGGTGGAAGCAGACGCTCTCCGGCGCGCCTTCCCTGCTGTCCCTGGCCACCGACAAGCTCCGCCCCCAGCGGCTGTCCTCCCAGGGTGCCCGCAGGCTGCGCGTGCTGCCCGCGCCCTTGATGGCGAAGCTGAACGCGCTGGGCCGCCGTGAGGGTGCCACGCCCTTCATGATGCTGGTGTCCGCGCTGGCCGCCGTGCTGCATCGGTGGAGTGGCCAGACGGATTTCATCCTCGGCTCCGCGACGTCCGGGCGCGATGTGCCGGGCACCCGCTCCCTCGTGGGCGACTGCACCAACTTCCTCCCGCTGCGCCTGCGCCTTCCTACCGACACCACCGTGTCGGGGCTGCTCGCCAACGTGAAGCAGACGACGCTGGACGCGCTGGCCCACGGGTACGTGCCGTATGACCACGTGCTCGCCGTGGCGCAGCCGGGCTCGCAGCGGCGCGAGCTGTACAACATCGCCTTCGTCCTGGACGACTACGCCATTCCGCGCGCCCAGCCGGTGGGCGGTGGACTGACGCTGGACGTGGGGCTACTAGACAACCGCACCACCGAACTCGACATGACGTTCGAGGCCGCCCCCGGGCCGGACGGACTGCTCATCGGCTGCAAGTACGCCACGGACCTCTTCGAGCCCGAGACCATCGACCGACTCCTCTCTCACCTGGAGAACGTCGTCGTCGGCATGGTGGCCGCCCCGGAGACGAAGCTCTCCGAGCTACCCGTGATGACGGAAGCCGAGCGTCACCAGGTCCTCCACGGCTGGAGCCCGCCTGTTGAACCGTTCGCCACCGGCACGCTGGTGGAGCGCTTCGAAGCGCAGGTGGACCGCACCCCGGACGCCATCGCCGTCAGCTTCGAGATGCGCCAGCTGACGTACCGCGAGCTGGACGCCCGGGCGAACCGGTTGGCTCACGTGCTCCAAGCGCGTGGCGTGGGCCCGGAAGTCCTCGTGGGCGTGTGCCTGGAGCGCGGCGTGGAGCTGGTCGTCTCACTGCTCGGCATTCTCAAGGCCGGGGGCGCGTACCTGCCCCTGGACTCCGCGCACCCGCGTGAGCACCTGGCCTTCTTGTTGGAAGACGCGCGCTCGCCGCTCGTCCTCAGCCAGGCGTCACTGGAGGACCGCGTGCCGTCCGTGGAAGGCACCTCCGTGCTCACGTTCGAGGCGGCGATGGCCTCCGAGGCTTCGTCCGAACGACCCGCGCACACGTTCGAGGCGGCGATGGCCTCCGGGGCTTCGTCCGAACGGCCCGCGCACCGGAACGCTCCGGGCGACCTCGCGTACGTCATCTACACATCGGGCTCCACCGGACGTCCCAAGGGCGTGATGGTGCAGCACGATCACGTCACGCGGCTCTTCAGCGCGACGGACGCGAAGTTCCACTTCGGGCCCAAGGACGTGTGGACGCTGTTCCACTCGTACGCGTTCGACTTCTCCGTCTGGGAGCTGTGGGGCGCGCTGCTGTACGGCGGCCGGCTGGTGGTGGTGCCGTACTTCGTCAGCCGCTCGCCGCAAGCCTTCCTGCGCCTGCTGGCCGACGAGGGCGTCACCGTCCTCAACCAGACGCCCACCGCCTTCCGTCAACTCCTCCATGCCGAGCAGCAGGCCGCCGCCCAGAACGAGGCTCCGGCCCTGGCGCTGCGCTACGTCATCTTCGGCGGAGAGGCGCTGGACCTCGCGTCGCTGCGCCCCTGGTTCGAGCGTCACGGCGACGCTCGGCCCCAGCTCGTGAACATGTACGGCATCACCGAGACCACGGTGCATGTCACGTGGCGCCCGGTGGGGCTCGCGGACCTGGAGCGTCCTGGCTCCAGCGTCATCGGTCAGCCCATTGCCGACCTCCAGCTGTACCTGCTGGACGCGGCGGGACAGCCGGTGCCCCTCGGTGTACCGGGCGAAATCCACGTGGGCGGCGCGGGCGTGGCCCGAGGCTACCTGCGCCGGCCCGAGCTCACGGCCGCGCGCTTCGTGGACGACCGCTTCGGCCCCGTGCCGGACCGCAAGCTCTACCGCGCGGGAGACCTGGCGCGGCGGCTGCCTTCCGGAGACTTGGAGTACCTGGGCCGCATCGACCACCAGGTGAAGCTGCGGGGCTTCCGCATCGAGCTGGGCGAAATCGAGTCCTCGCTCAGCACGCACCCCGACGTCCGCGAGACGGTCGTCATCGTGCGTGAGGACGTGCCCGGAGACCAGCGCCTCGTGGCCTACGTCGTCCCGGCCACGGTGGAGGCCGGAGTCCTGCGCGAGCACCTGCGCGCGCGCCTGCCCGAGTACATGGTGCCCGCCGCCTTCGTCGGCCTGGACGCCCTGCCCCTCACCACCAACGGGAAGGTGGACCGCCGCGAGCTTCCCGCCCCCTCGGCCGCTACGTCCTCGCATGAGGACGACGCGCCCCTGACGCCGCTCCAGGAGCAATTGGCGTCCCTCTTCCGTGAAGTGCTGCGCGTGGAGCGCGTGGGCGCGCACGATGACTTCTTCGACCTGGGTGGGCACTCGCTGCTGGCCACGCAGCTCGTCACCCGGGTGGCCGCGCGGTTCGGCGTGGACCTGCCCCTGCGCACGCTGTTCGAGGCGCCCACGTTGACTCAGCTCGCGGAGCGCATTCAGGCACTGCCGTCGCGCGCCGTTAGCCCTTCTCTTCCCACGGTGCCGCGGGATGAAGACCTGCCGCTGTCGTTCGCGCAGCAGCGCATGTGGTTCCTGGAGCAGTTGGAACCGGGACAGGCGCTCTACAACATCCCCCTGGCCCTGCGGCTCACCGGGGCCCTGGACGTGGAGGTGCTGCGCCGCACCTTCGCGGAAATCGTTCGCCGGCATGAGCCGCTGCGCACCACCTTCCTGGAGCGCGAGGGCCAGCCCCTCCAGCGCATCCACGCCGCGCCTGCGGAGTGGCCGATCCTTCCCGAAGGAGCCGCGCCTGCTGGATGGCCCCTGCCGATAGAGGTGCTCCCCGAAGGCGCCGCACGAGAGGACACCCTGCGCCGCCGCATGCGCGACGAAGCGGCCCTGCCGTTCGACCTGCGCACCGGCCCGCTCCTGCGCACGCGCTTGCTGCGGTTGGCTGCACAGGAGCACGTGCTGCTGCTGACCCTGCACCACATCGTCTCCGACGGTTGGTCCATGGGTGTGCTCGTGCACGAGGTGGGCAGCCTCTATGCGGCGTTCGCGGAAGGTCGTCCCTCGCCGCTTCCGGCGCTGTCGGTGCAGGCCGCCGACTTCGCCGTGTGGCAGCGCCAGACGGGGAACTCCGAAGGCGTGCAGGCGCACCTGGAAGCCCTGCGTGACTCCCTGAAGGACCTGCCCGCGTTGACGCTGCCGTCCGAGCACGGCCTGCCCACGACGCGGACCCTGCGGGGCGCAAGCCACGTCTTCACGCTGCCGGCCACGCTGGTGCGTACGCTGGAGCAGGTGGCTCGGGAGCGCGACGCCACGCTCTTCATGGTGCTGCTGGCCGGATACGAAGCGCTGCTGTCGCGCTACTCGGGGCAGGACGACTTCGCGGTGGGCAGTCCCGTGGCCCACCGCACCCGGCCGGAGCTGGAGCCGCTCATCGGCGTGTTCCTCAACACGCTGGTGCTGCGTGCCCGCCTGGATGGCAACCCGCGCTTCACCGAACTGCTGGACCGAGTGCGCGAATCCTCCCTGGCAGCGTATGCCCACCAGGACGTTCCGTTCGAACGGCTCGTGGAAGCGCTGCAAACGACGCGCGGTCCATCCCGCACGCCGCTGTTCCAGGTGATGTTCGCGCTGCACAACGCGCCGGTGCCGCCGCCCGCGCTGCCCGGTGTGCGCGTGGAACTGCTGCCCACCGCGCCGGACACCTCACGCTTCGACGTGAGCCTGTCGATGATGGCGCGTGACGAAGGGTTGGAGGGGACGCTCGAATACAGCCTGGACCTCTTCACGCCGACCACCGCCGCGCGACTGGCGTCGCAGTTCCGCGTGCTGCTGGAGGCCGTGGCGAAGGACGTGACGGTGCCCGTCAGCCGCCTGCCACTCATGGACGCCGAAGAGCGCTCCTGGGTGCTGGTGGACTGGAACGCCGCGGCCACCCTGCCCTTCACGGAGGATACCCTCCCTGGCCTCTTCGAAGCCCACGTCCGCCGCGCGCCTGATGCCGTGGCCGTGGAGCACGAGGGCAAGTCACTCACCTACGGAGCGCTGGATGCGCGGGCGAACCAACTCGCGCGCCACCTGGTGTCCCTGGGCCTGCGTCCGGAGGGCCGCGTGGGCCTGTGCCTGGAGCGCGGCCTGGACCTCGTGGTGGGCATGTTGGGCGTGCTCAAGGCCGGCGGCTGCTACGTGCCGTTGGACCCGTCCTACCCGCAGCAGCGGCTGACGTTCATGTTCCAGGACGCGGGCCTGTCCGCCGTGGTGACGGAGCGCGCGCTGCTGCCGTCGCTCCTGGAGCAGTCGTGGCCGACGGTGTACCTGGACTCGCTGGAGCGCCACGACGCCACCACCGCGCCCGTCGGGGTGCCGGTGCTGCCGGGGCAGTTGGCCTACGTGCTCTACACGTCGGGCTCCACCGGGACGCCGAAAGGCGCGGGCGTGGAGCACCGCTCCATCGTCCACCTGGTGCGCGAGACGAACTACGTTCGCCTGACGCCGCAAGACTGCATCGCGCAGGTGTCCACGCCGTCCTTCGACGCGGCCACCTTCGAAATCTGGGGGGCGCTGCTCAATGGCGCGCGGCTCGTCATCCTCCCGCGTGACGTCACGCTGTCGCCGCCGCACCTCGCCCGGAAGCTGCGGGAAGTGGGCGCCACCACGGTGCTGCTCACCACCGCCCTCTTCCACGAGATGGCGCGTGAGGAGCCCGGAGCGCTGGCGGCCCTGCGCAACACCTTCTTCGGCGGGGACCGCGCCGACCCTCGCGCCG
>NZ_RAWD01000043.1:0-38798 GCF_003612065.1 Corallococcus sp. CA047B | reverse complement strand
GCCTGGAGGCGGCGCGAGCCGGGGGATGGGCGGACCCGGGATGAGGGGCGTGGAGGGGAGCGGGCCGACGTGGGGGTAGTCCACGGGCGGCGCCTTGGCCTGCGCTGTCGCGGTGAGGTTGTTGTCCGCGAGCGTCCTGTTGATCCCCTTGAGGAGGGTGAACATGTCCACCAACCAGATGGGCTGTTCATCCCGGTGCGCCAGTTGCGTGTACTCGTCGAGCTTCGCGTTGAAGGCCCGGGCCCCGTTGGTGAGGTTCCACACCGACTGCTGGGTCTTCGTGGGCGCGTAGTAGACCGCGTCCGCGGGGTCCGGCAGGTTGAGCAGCGTGAAGTGGATCCTCCCGCCGGGGGTCGCCATGGCGAGCTCGTTGATGAGCTGGAAGATCTCCACGACGACCCGCTCCATGTCCGTGTGGGGACGCTTGTTGGTCACCAGGTCGTTCAGGCCGAACCAGATCATGAACATCGTCGTGCCGGGCAGACCGCCGGGACAGGCGGCCAGCTCCTTGCGGTAGCGCGTGACCTGCTGGCGGAATGTCCCGAGCCCCGTTCCGGGACGGTCCGACGCACCCATCGCGCCGCCCTCGGCGTAGTTCACATATGTGATGGGCCGCCCGAAGCCTGAATCCTGATTCGAGTCCCGGCTGAGCGAGCGGTGGACCTGCGTCGCCGCCAGGCTCCGGACCTTCGCGGTCGCCTTCTTGTCGAAGGGATCGTCCCCGTGGAACATCGAAATCCCACCGGCCCACTCCCAGAGGAAGTCCGTCCAGTTCTTCCCGTCGCTGAAGCGCCCCAGCTCGTTGGTCAGCATCAGCCCGGTGGTGTTCGCGAACATACCCAGCCCGGTGTCGGCCTTGTTGCCGATGTCCGACATGCTGTCGCCAAAGATGATCAGGTTGTCGAGCTGGGTTCGCGGCATGGCTGTCTTTCTCCGGGGTCGAGCGCTCCGGGGAAAACTCTACCCCTGTCCGCCGCCCCAACCCCTCTGATAAGTCGGGACGAAACGCGTCGGGGGTCCAAAGACAATGGCGACGAAGACTCGGGAACCGCAGCCCATCGACGCGTATCTGGCGAGCCTCACGGACCCGGCGGCGAAGAAGACGTTGCGAGCGCTGCGGATGCAGCTCCGGAAGCTGCTCCCAGGCGCCACCGAGACGATCAGCTACAGGATGCCCACTTTCAAGGTGGACGGGAACGCCGTGGCGGGTTTCGCGTTCTTCAAGACCCACTGCGGCTACTACCCCTTCAGCGGCGGTGTGGTGCCGGCGCTGAAGTCAGAGCTGGACGGCTACACCACGTCGAAGAGCGGCATCACCTTTCCGCCCGACCAGCCGCTCCCGGTGAAGCTGGTGAAGATGCTGGTGCAGGCGCGGCTCGCGGAGATCGCCACGCGTGGGAAGAAGCCCGCGGTCGCGAGCAGGAAGGCGCTCATCACCGAACGCGTGACAGACGCCGCCGTGAAGGAGGCCACCGGACGTGACTGGAAGGCCTGGATGCGTGCCCTGGACAAGGCGGGAGGGGCCGGGCTGAATCACAAGCAGCTCGTCGCGCACCTGGCCCGCGAGGTCGAGTCCGGTTGGTGGCAGCAGTCCATCTCGGTCGCGTATGAGCAGGCGCGGGGCAAGCGGGTGGTGGGGGAGACGGCCGCGACGGGCTTCCAGGTGGGCGTGGTGCGCACGCTGCCGATGAGCGCCCCCCAGGTGTGGGAATGGCTCACGACGCAGCCGGACCACTGGCTTGGCGCGGGCGCGACGTTGAAGCTCGAAAAGGGGAGCCGCTATGAGGTCCCCAAGCGTCGCGGAGCGCCAGCGGTGCACGGGGAGATCCGCGTGGTGAAGCCCGGGCAGCGCCTGCGCATGACCTGGCAGCCAGACGGCTGGAAGAAGCCGGCGACCCTGCAGTTCACGCTGACGCCGAAGCCGCGGGGCGTCTCCCTTGTCGTGCACATGGAGAAGCTCCCGGACGCGAAGGCCCGGGAGGTGATGCGGGAGCGCTGGTCGGAGATCCTCACGGGCCTCGCGAAGGACTGACCCCGTCAGGGCTCGCGAGCCCCGCCTTGCGGTCGATGGGCGAACAGCTCCTTGTAGCGCGCCGCGGCCGACATGGCGTTGGGCCAGCCGGCGTAGAACGCCAGGTGCGTGATGAGCTCGACGAGCTCCTCCTGCGTCACGCCGTTCTCGATGGCGCGCGGAAAGTGGAAGGTCATCTGTTCGGTCTTGCCGGTCGCCACCAGCGCCGCGCAGGTGATGAGGCTGCGGTCGCGCTTGGACAGTTGGGGTCGCTCCCAGACGTCCCCGAACAGGACGTCGTCGGTGAGTTCGGCCAGCTTCGGCGCGAAGTCACCCAGGGCCTTCTGGGCGGCGGATGCGGGCTTCTTTGTCTCCATGTGTGGTCTTCCTTCCAGCGAAGGGGTGAGGAAGCTGATCAGATTCCTCTTTGAGAGGTGAAGGTGGAGGGCCGGGCGGAGACCTCCGCTCCGGCCCGGTTCTCAGCGACCGACCCTGGCCTGGAGGTGCGCTGGGTAGCGCTCGCCCTGCACCGTGAAGTGGGAGAGGGCGCCGTTGATGTCACGCAGCTCCTCGGGCGTCAGCGTGACGGCCGCCGCTCCGGCGTTCTCCTCCAGGCGGTGCAGCTTGGTGGTGCCCGGGATGGGGACGATCCACGGCTTCTGGGCCAGCAGCCACGCGAGCGCGAGCTGTCCCCGGGTCACCTTCTTCCGTGCCGCCAGCTCACCGAGGATCGCCACCAGGTCCTGGTTCGCCTTCCGGGCCTCCGGCGCGAAGCGCGGGACGACGTTGCGGAAGTCCGTGCTGTCGAAGGTCGTGCTCTCGTTGATGGCTCCCGTGAGGAAGCCCTTGCCGAGCGGGGAGAAGGGCACGAAGCCGATGCCCAGCTCCTCCAGGGTCGGCAGGATCTCCTTCTCGGGTTCCCGCCACCACAGGGAGTATTCGCTCTGGAGGGCGGTGACCGGCTGGACCGCGTGCGCTCGGCGGATCGTCTGGGCGCCGGCTTCGGACAGGCCGAAGTGCTTGACCTTGCCTTGCTGGATCAGCTCCTTCACCGTGCCGGCGACCTCCTCGATCGGCACGTTCGGGTCGACGCGATGTTGATAGAAGAGATCGATGCGGTCGGTCTTGAGCCGCTTGAGCGCCGCCTCGGCGACGGCCTTGATGTGCTCCGGCCGGCTGTTCATGCCGCTCTGGCCGCCGGCGTCGTCGAAGTCGAAGCCGAACTTGGTGGCGATCACCACCTGGTCCCGGATGGGCGCGAGGGCTTCGCCCAGGAGCGTTTCGTTCTTGTAGGGGCCGTACGCTTCGGCGGTGTCGAAGAAGGTGATCCCCCGCTCGAAGGCCGACCGGATCAACTGGATGGCCTGTTGCGTGTCCGTCGCCGGGCCGTAGCCATAGCTCAACCCCATGCAGCCGAGGCCGATGGCTGAAACTTCCAGGCCGCTGTTTCCAAGTTTGCGCTTCTGCATTGTCGTTCACCCCGTTCGCCAGGAAAGCTAAGGCCCGGGGGTGGGGATGACTACACACCCTGCGCCAACAGGCTCTTAAGGGATGTTTAACAATGGCGTGGCGGCTGACGGGGGGGCGTAGGCTGCGAGCAGGGAAGCCAGCGGCGAACCTGCCCATCCGCTCGCACGCACCCTGAGCACGGGAGGCGTGTCCGCTTCAGGTCAGCCTGGCCAGGGCCATCCCGGTGCCAGGTGAGCGAGCCCTTTGCTGTATTCCTCTGTCGGGTCGAAGTGGCCCATGACGTCCAGGTGGAAGTCCGTAGGGAAACCGATGAAAGGCGAAGCTGACATGAAGATGAAGACCTACTTCCGAAGTCACCGGGCGCTGTGCCTGCTGCTGGCAGGGGTGCTGCTGTCTGCCTGCGAGAAAGACGAGCCGAAGCCAGAGCCTGATCCTGGTTCGGACGTGTTGCGCCCCGGGGCCAGCGGGGAAGGGGAGCTGACGGAGCAGGGGCAGCGGGTCCGCTACAAGCTGGCCACGCAGGCTGGCCACTTCTACCGTTTCGGATGCGAAGGCGACAACCTGCCCCGCTGCGAGGTGCGGAGGCTGGACCCGGGCACGCTGGAGCCCCTGCCGCCCGCCTCGGACAAGGTCGCCGCCCACGCCAGCACGACCTGGCGCGCGGCGGTGGACGAGACCGCCGTCGTGGATGTGCGGTCGTCCGTCAACACGGACGTCCAGGTCGGCAGGTATGCCTTCGACTTCTCCGAGACCGATGACACCGAGGGCAACACGCCAGAGGACGCTGTTTCCCAGCCGGTGCCGGCGGAGTTCACGGGCCGCGTGAACGCTCCGGTCCCGGACGACGTGGATGTCTTCCGGTTCTCCATCCCCCAGGGTCACATCCTGTCGGTGCTCTGCATCGGGACGGACGGCGACGCACCCGACACGGAGGTGGTGAGGGCGGATGGGACGTTGCTCAACAGGTACACCTATCTGGGCCCCAGGGACGGGGAGTCAGCGCTGTCCGCCGAGAATGACCTCGGAGAGGATCTCTTCCTGCGCGTCTCCTTCAAGGCGGCGCAAGGGCGGGGCCAGGTGGAGGGCTATCGCTGCACGGTGAAGGACGACGGGCTGGACGATCATTCCGACGCGCCGCTGGCGGCCACGGTGGTGGCGGTGCCCTCCACGACGGCCGTGGTCTTCTGGCCCACGGGCGACGTGGACGTGCTCGCGGTGGACCTGGTGGAAGGCCACAAGTACCGGCTGTCCACGGTTTCGGGGGGCTATCCGTTCTATGCCGGCACGACGGTGATGGATGCCCAGGGGGCGGTCATCGCGAAGGACCTCGTGAGCAACTACAACTCAGGGGCGGACTTCACGGCGCCTGGCACCGGGCGCTACTTCCTTTCACTCCGGCGCATCTTCGGTCCCGGTGTCTGGAAGTTCATCTTCCCCACGGCCTTCACCTACAGCATCTCCGAGGTCGCGCCCTGAATCCCCCAGGGTGACGCGCCCGTGGAAGCGCGCGGCTCCCGGTCCCGGTGACAGCCCGGGACCGGAGCGGTGTTCCATCCGCCGCCGGCAACCCCCGGCGTTCCCCAACGAGGAGATGGAACATGGCGGTCCTGCACCGTGGATTGCGGCTGGGCATGACGTTGCTTGCGAGTGTGATGGCTCCCGCATGTGGACCCGAGTTCCCGCCCGGAAGCGTTCCGGAGGTGGGAGAACTCGAGTCGACCGGAGTGGGGCTGGAGGAGGGGGCGCGCCTGCCCCCACTCAATCGCGAGGCCCTGCGGCAGGCCATTTCGGGCCTGCCGGACGGGGAGGTGACGGGCGCGCTCGTCCGGGTCGATGGCGCGGAGGGGCGGTGGATCGGGGCGTCCGGCGTGGCGGACGTGCGGACGGGGGCGCCGGTGCGGGCGGATGCACGCTTCCGCATCGGCAGCATGACCAAGACCTTCACCGCCACCGTGGTGTTGCAGCTCGCCGCCGAGCGCCGACTGGACCTGGACCGGCCCGTCCAGGAGTACCTGCCGCGCCTCCTGCCCGCGAACGTCTACGCTCCCATCACGGTGCGGCAGTTGCTCAATCACACGCATGGCCTGCCCGGCGTGCCGGTGCCGCAGAAGGATCCGGAGTGGTTCTTCGTGAACCGGTTCCGGCGCTACAGCCCCCGGGAGCTCGTCTCGCTGGCCTTGCCCGAGGGGCCGCGATTCGCGCCGGGCACGCAGCAGCAGTACGGCAACATCGGCTACATCGTCGCGGGGCTGCTCATCGAGCAGGTGACGGGCCGTCCCTATGGTGACGCGGTGCGGGACCGCATCCTGCGTCCGCTGGGGCTGCGGGACACCTTCGTGCCCGGCAACCTGGTGACGATTCCCGGGCCGCATGCCCATGGCTATGAGGTGGTCGCGGCGCAAGGGGAGGGGTGCCCGACGGGGGCCATCGCCTACCAGGGGCGGTGTCTGGTGGACGTCACGGAGGCCAGTCAGTCCGTCCCCTGGGCCGCGGGCGAGATGATCTCCAGCACGGCCGACCTGGACCGCTTCCTCGTCGCGCTCTTCCAGGGCCGGCTGCTGCCGCGTGCGCAGATGGAGGCGCTGTTCACCGTCCCGGACGTGCCCGCCGTGGGAGGCGGCCGCGCCACCTACAGCGCGGGGCTGTCTCGCATGGACGTCAACGGCCTCACGCTGTGGGGCAAGAGCGGCGACCGGCACGGCTACAACAACGGGATGGGGGCCACGCGCGACCTGCGCCGGCGGCTCATCTATTCGGTCAACACGCTGCGCATGGGGCAGGACCGGCCGGACATCGCCGCGCGCATCGTCGCGGCGGCCATGGCTGGCCTCCAGGCCAATCCCTAGGGTCCCAGGGACCGGGGCTTTCTGGCAGAGTGCGTGCTTTTGCTGGGGGCCCGCCATGCAGACCAGTGTCATCACCGAGGTGTTCCTGCCGATCGCGCTGGGCGTGATCATGCTTGGCCTTGGTTTGAGCCTTTCGCTCGCCGACTTCCGCCGCGTGGCCCAGTTTCCGCGCGCGGCGCTGGTGGGCCTGGGCTGTCAGACGTTGCTCATGCCGGTGGTGTGTTACGGCATCGCGGTCGGCTTCGGTCTGCCTCCGCAACTGGCCGTGGGGTTGATGCTGCTGGCGGCCTCGCCGGGCGGTGCGACCGCGAACCTCTTCAGCCACCTGGCCAAGGGCGATGTCGCGCTGAACGTCAGCCTGACGGCGGTCAACAGCGTGCTGTCGCTGTTCACGCTGCCGCTCATCGTGAACTTCTCCCTCCTGCATTTCATGGGGGAGGAGCGCGCCATTCCGTTGCAGTTCGCCAAGATCGTCCAGGTGTTCGGCATCGTCCTGGTGCCCATCTCGCTGGGAATGTGGGTGCGCGCGAAGTGGCCGGCGCTCGCGGACCGGTTGGACAGGCCGGTGCGCATCATGTCGGCGCTGTTCCTGGTGCTGGTGGTGGCCGCCGCGATCATCAAGGAGCGGGCGCAGTTGGTGACCTACTTCCAGAGCGTGGGGCTCGCGGCGCTCGCGTTCAACCTGGCCAGCATGGCGGTGGGCTTCGTGGTGCCCATGCTGCTGCGCATCGAGCGCAAGCAGGCGGTGGCGATCGCGATGGAGGTGGGCATCCACAACGGCACGCTGGCCATCGCCATCGCGTCCAGCCCGCGACTGCTCAACGACGGCGTGATGGCCATTCCCGCGGCCATCTACAGCGTCATCATGTTCTTCACCGCGGGCGTCTTCGGAGCCCTCGTCGCCCGGAGACAGGCCGCGAGCGTGGCCGCCGTGAGCCCCCGGTAGGCAGGCCGACGGTCGCGGGTTCAACCCCGGGCGTGTGGGGCCGTGTGGGGGCTTCCGGGAAAAAGAGGGGGCAGTGTCGATGGATGGGCGCGTCGTTCGTCGCGGAAGTAGAAGCCCGCGCATCCACCTGAACGCGGCACGCCCCCTTTCCCGGAGCACCTCATGGACACTGCCCTTTCCCCCGCTTCCACCCCCGTGGAGGCTTCCCAGCAGAAGAAGAAGTCGCTGACCCGGTTCCTGCCGACCATCGCTCGCGTGCTGATGGGGCTCGTCTTCTTCGTCTTCGGCCTGAACGGCTTCCTCGACTTCATCCCGCCGCCGCCGAACCTGGATCCGGCGGACCCGGCGGTCGCCTTCGGCATCGCGATGAAGGCGACGGGCTACCTGTTCTGGCTGGTGAAGGGCACGGAGGTGGTGGTGGGCGCGCTGCTGCTGACCAACCGCTTCGTGCCGCTGGCGCTGGCGCTCATCGCGCCCGTCCTCGTGAACATCTTCATGGTCCATGCGCTCCTGGCGCCCGCCGGCCTGGGGCTCGCGGTGGTGCTCATGACGCTGGAGCTCTTCCTGGCCTGGTCCTACCGCGCGGTGTACCGCCCCATGCTCGGCATGCGGGTCGCCCCCGGCGCTTGAGCCTGATGGCGAAGCGGGGCTTCACGTCCCGCTTCGCCCGTTGCACGAACGCGTCGGACAGGCCTCAGCCCGCGTCCTCCTTCGCCCGGGCGCGGACCTCCGCCGCGAACAGCTCCGCCGCGGGCGTGCGGGGTGCTCCCTTTCGCCAGAGGAGCGCCGCCAGCTCGGAGCGGGGCGCTGGGGACAATCGCTTCACCACCAGGCGCTCCGCGTCCGCGAGTCGCGGCTCCGGAAGCACCGTGACGGCGAGCCCCGCGCGGACGATGGCCAGCACCGTGGCCACCGCATTCGATTCGAGCGCGACCCGGGGGGCGAACCGCATCGCCGCGAAGTGCGCGTCCACCCGCGCGCGAACCCGCAGCCCGCGCGACAGCAACGCGAACGGCTCCTCCGCGAGCAGCTTCACCCCCACGGACTCCGCCCCCGCCAGCGCGTGCCCCCGCGCGACGACGAGCGCGAGCCGGCTGTCGAAGACGGGCTCCGCATCCAGGTCCGTCAGGCGTGCGGGCGCATAGCCCAGCCCCACGTCCAGCCTGCCGTCCGCAAGCCGCCGCTCCAGCCTTCTCACGACGGCCTCCTCCGCGCTCAGCGCCAGCCCGGGATGTCTGCGGAGCACCGCCGTGAGCGCTGGCACGACGATGCCGCGCATGCTCGGTGGGTAGCCCACGCGGAGCGCTCCCGTGGCCAGCCCCCGCAGCGCGCCCACCGCCGACAGGCCCGCGTTCACGTCCTCCAACGCGCGGGACGCATACGTGCGGAACAGCTCCCCCGCCTGTGTCAGCCGCACCCCTGCGCGGGCCCGCTCGAAGAGCGGTGTGCCGACCTCCTCCTCCAACTGACGGATCTGCTGCGACAGCGTGGGCTGGGAGATGTGCACCCGCCGCGCTGCGCGCCCGAAGTGCAGCGTGTCAGCGACGGCGGAGAAGTAGCGGAGGTGTCGGAGCTCCATGGGCCCATCATAGATGGCATCTATCGGCTCGATGAGAACAGACGAATGTACGAATCGAGGCCCGCGGGTACATCTTCCTCGCCACGAAGGAGAGGGACCCCATGAAGGCATCAGACCTGTTCGTCAAAGCGCTCGAAGCGGAGGGCGTGCGCTGCGTCTACGGACTTCCCGGCGAGGAGAACCTGGACCTGCTCGAGTCCATGCGCGCCGCCGGCATGCGCCTCGTCGTCACGCGCCACGAGCAGGCCGCCGGCTTCATGGCCGCCACGCAGGGCCGGCTCACCGGGCGCGCGGGCGTGTGTCTGGCCACGCTGGGGCCGGGGGCCACCAACCTGGTCACCGCCGCCGCGTACGCCCAACTGGGCGCCATGCCCATGGTGATGCTCACCGGCCAGAAGCCCATCAAGGCCAGCAAGCAGGGCCACTTCCAGATCGTCGACGTCGTCGGGATGATGCGGCCCCTCACCAAGTCCACCCGCACGCTCGTCTCCGCGGAGCACGTCCCCTCGGCGGTCCGCGAGGCCTTCCGCCGGGCGGAGGAGGAGCGCCCCGGTGCCACCCACCTGGAGCTCCCCGAGGACGTGGCGCGCGAGTCCACCGACGCCGTGCCCCTGTCGCCCGGTGTCCTGCGCAGGCCCGTGGCCGACGAGGCGTCCATCGCCCAGGCCGTGGAGACCCTCGCGTCGGCCCGCCGCCCGCTCTTGATGATTGGCGCGGGGGCCAACCGCAAGCTCACCTCGGAGATGCTCCGCGCCTTCGTGGACCGCGTGGGATTGCCCTTCTTCAGCACGCAGATGGGCAAGGGCGTCGTGGATGAGGCGCACCCGCTGTGGATGGGCACCGCGGCGCTGTCCGACGGCGACTTCGTCCACCGCGCCATCGAGTCCTCGGACTGCATCCTCAACGTGGGCCACGACGTCATCGAGAAGCCCCCCTTCGTCATGCGCGACGGCCGCCGCACGGTGATCCACCTGGACTTCTCCTCCGCGGAGGTCGACCCCGTGTACTTCCCGCAGGTGCAGGTGACGGGAGACCTGGCCAATGCCGTCTGGCGCATCGCGGAGGGCGTGGGCACGCGCTCGCACTGGGACTTCACGCCCTTCGAGCGGGCGCGCGCGGGGCTCGACGCGCAGTTCGTGAGCGGCGCCGCCGACGACCGTTTTCCCATCTACCCCGCGCGGCTCGTCGCGGAGGTGCGGCGCGCCATGCCGGAGGACGGCGTCGTGTGCCTGGACAACGGCATGTACAAGCTCTGGTTCGCCCGCTACTACCGCTGCCGCCGGCCCAACACGCTGCTGCTCGACAACGCGCTCGCGACGATGGGCGCGGGCCTGCCGTCCGCCATCGCCGCGAAGCTCGTCCACCCCAAGCGCAAGGTGGTGGCCGTCTGTGGTGACGGCGGCTTCATGATGAACTCGCAGGAGCTGGAGACGGCGGTGCGCTTGAAGCTGGACCTGACGGTGGTCGTGGTGCGCGACGACGGCTACGGGATGATCCGTTGGAAGCAGGGGGAGATGGGCCTGCCGGACTTCGGGATGACGCTGGGCAACCCGGACTTCGTCCGCTACGCGGAGGCATACGGCGCGCGCGGACACCGCCCGTCGAGCGCCACCGAGTTCGGCGCCACGCTCGCGCGCTGCCTGGAGTCGGGCGGCGTGCACGTCATCGACCTGCCCATCGACTACCCGGACACCGCGCGGGCGCTGGGTGCCGGCGCGCTGGTGGAGGCGTGAGCCATGGGAACGAAAGAGAACGAGGAGAACACCATGCTGGCTGAGCGCTACCCGTACTACCTGGCCAACCGACCGCGACAGCCCAACGCGGCGCTGGCCGTCACCGACAAATACTCGGGGGACATCGTCACGCACGTGGCCGTCGCCGACGCGGCCGCGGTGGAGGAGGCCATCGCCGCCGCGGTGCGCGCGACAGGGCCGATGCGCAAGCTGCCGCCCTACGCCCGGCAGGAGGTGCTGGAGCACTGCGTGCGCCGCTTCCAGGAGCGGGCCGGGGAGCTCGCGCTCGCCCTGTGCATCGAGGCGGGCAAGCCGCTGCGCGACGCGCGGGCGGAGGTCACCCGCCTCATCGAGACCTTCAAGGCGGCGGCGGAGGAGGCCGTGCGCGGCGGGGGCGAGGTCCTCAACCTGGAGGTGTCGCGGCGCACGGAGGGCTACCGGGGCTTCACCCAGCGCGTGCCCGTGGGGCCGTGCTCCTTCATCACGCCGTTCAACTTCCCGTTCAACCTGGTGGCGCACAAGGTGGCCCCCGCCATCGCCGCGGGCTGCCCCTTCGTCCTCAAGCCGTCGGACCGCACGCCGGTGAGCGCGCTGCTCATGGCGGAGGTGCTCGCGGAGACGGACCTGCCCGAGGGCGCCTTCTCCGTGCTCCCCACGCGCCTGGAGGACGTGGGCCCGTTCATCGAGGACGACCGGTTGAAGCTCCTGTCGTTCACCGGCTCGGAGAAGGTGGGGTGGGACCTGAAGGCGCGCGCTGGCCGCAAGAAGGTGGTGCTGGAGCTGGGCGGCAACGCGGCCTGCGTGGTGGACGCGGATCAGGCCGGGCGCCTGGACTTCGTCGCGGACCGCATCGCCCAGGGCGCCTTCTTCCAGGCGGGGCAGAGCTGCATCTCGGTGCAGCGCGTGTTCGCGCACGCGTCGCTGTACGAAGCCCTGCGGGAGCGGCTCGTCGCGCGGGCCCGGGCCCTGCGTCCGGGCAACCCCCGGGACGAGTCCACCACGCTGGGGCCCCTGATTGACGAGCCCGCGGCGCGGCGGCTGGAGGGGTGGATTCAACAGGCCGTGCAGCAGGGGGCCCGGGTGCTGGCCGGGGGAGGGCGGCGCGGCGCGCTGCTCGAGGCCACGGTGCTGGAGGGCGTCCTCGAGGACGCGCCGCTGTGCGCGGAGGAGGCCTTCGGGCCCGTCGTGCTGCTCCAACCGTTCCAGGACTTCGACGAGGCCCTGCGCCAGGTGAATGCCGGACGCTATGGCCTGCAAGCAGGCCTCTTCACGCAGGACGTGTCGCGGGCGATGCGGGCCTGGGACGAGCTGGAGGTGGGCGGCGTCGTCGTCGGTGACGTGCCGAGCTTCCGCGTGGACACCATGCCCTACGGCGGGGTGAAGGGCTCCGGGCTGGGGCGCGAAGGCGTGAAGTACGCCATGGAGGACATGACGGAAGTGCGGCTGCTCGTGCTCCGTCAGGGTTGAACTGTCACACGGGGGCGGGAACGGGCCCCTGCCTTCGGCCGGAAGTTGAATATCCCGCCGACCGTCACGTAGATGGGGCCGTGCGGCGCCAGGCCCGGCCCGCCTCTTACGTTTGGGGACTCAACGAATGAACAGGAAGCTCGGCACGGCAGTGTTCATGATGATGGCGTGCACCTTCGGCCCGATGACGGCCGCCGCGGAGGAGGACGATGAGTCGGCGAGCGAGGCCACCATCGATGTCACCGGCACCGGCGAGACGTCCACCCACGAGTGCAAGCCGGACAGCACGGTGGAGATCACCGGCGCGTCCAACAACGTCACGCTGACCGGCGAGTGCAAGAGCGTCACCGTGAACGGCTCCAGCAACGTCGTGAAGGTGGAGGCCACCCGCGTCATCGACGTGACGGGGGCGTCCAACACCGTCACCTGGAAGCGCGGTCACGGCAAGTCGAAGCCGAAGGTCAGCCGCACCGGCATGGGCAACAAGATCACCCAGGAGAAGTAATGCCCCGGGGCGACGCGTGACCCCGCCGGTCACGCGTCGCGCCAGAGGTCCTTCGTCACCTGCACCACGCGGTCGCGGATGAAGCGGATGGCCTCGTCGTCCTCGACCGCGCCCCGCCAGAGCAGCTCCAGCGGCGTCCCCTGCAGCGCGAGCGGCACCGCCGTCGACTGGAGGTGCGGGCGCAGCCGGAGGATGTCGCGCGCGACCATGAGTGGCACCGTGGCGAGCAGCGCACTGCCATCCACCAGGGCGCCGATGCTCTGGAACGTCGGCACCGACACCCGGACACGGCGCTGGACGTCGAAGTGGTCCTCCACGACGCCGCGCAGGTCTCCGTTGTACGAGACGATGACGTGCTCGTGCTCCAGGTAGCGCTCCAAGGTGAGGCGCCTTCCGACGCGCGCATGGCGCGGGTCATACAGGCACACGAAGCCCCCGTTGAAGAGCTCCAGGCGCTGGGTGCCGGCCGGAAGCTCATCCGCCACCGTCACCGCGAGGTCCACCGTCGAGCGGGTCAGGGCCTCCACGACGGTGCGGAACTGGACCGGCAGCACCACCAGCGTCATGCGCGGCGCTTCCCGGGCAAGGATTTGGAGGAGGGGAGGGAGCAGCCAGGCCTCGGTCACGTCCGACAGGCCAAGGCGCACCGTCCGCTCGCTCGTCATCGGGTCGAAGGACACCGGTGACAGCGTGGCCTCCACGAGCGCCCCCAGGTGCGGCCGCGCCGAAGCCAGCAGGCGCTCGCCGCGCGTGGTCAGCACCAGCCCCCGCCCCGAGCGGACGAAGAGGGGCGCGCCCACCGCGGACGCGAGCCGTCTCAGCGCCGCGCTCACCGCGGGCTGCGTGAGGTAGAGGCGCTCGGCCGCCGCCGTGACGCTGCCGGCCTCCGCCACCACGATGAAGACGCGGAGCAGGTTGAGGTCCAGGTTCCTTCCATAGATGGCGTTCATGATTGGGATACATCCTATTCAATGGATTTCAGCGTGGCGAATGATGAATCTCTGCTCACACGGAAGGGGCGACACATGGCCACGCAAGAGACGAAGCAGGCGCAGCGCACGGTGAAGCTGGGGGCCACGGGGCCGGACGTATTCCCGCTCGGGCTGGGGTGCATGGGCATGTCGGGCATGTACGGCGCGACGGATGACGCGGAGAGCATCCGGACCGTCCAGGCCGCCATCGAGCGGGGTGTCACGCTCATCGACACCGGGGACTTCTACGGGATGGGCCACAACGAGCTGCTGGTGGGGCGCGCCATCGCGGGCCGGCGGGAGCGGGTGCAGCTGTCGGTGAAGTTCGGGGCGCTGCGCGGGCCGGATGGAAGCTGGATGGGCATGGACATGCGTCCCGCCGCGGTGAAGACCTTCGCGGCCTACAGCCTGAAGCGGCTGGGGGTGGACGTCATCGACATCTACCGCCCCGCGCGGTTGGACCCCGCGGTCCCCATCGAGGACACCATCGGTGCCATCGCGGACCTCGTGAAGGCCGGCTACGTGCGCCACATCGGGCTGTCAGAGATGGGGGCGGAGACGATCCGCCGCGCGCACCGCGTGCACCCCATCGTCGACCTGCAGATTGAATACTCGGTGGCGAGCCGTGGCCCCGAGGCGGACATCTTCCCCGTGCTCGCGGAGCTGGGCATCAGCGCGACGCTCTACGGTGTCTTTTCCCGGGGGCTGCTGACGGGGAGCAAGCCGAAGGGGCAGGGGGACTACCGCGCGTACCTGCCGCGCTTCGCGGGCGACAACGGCGAGAAGAACCAGGACAGCGTGGCCGCCTTCCAGCGCTTCGCCCAGGAGCGCCGGATGACGCCGGGTCAGCTCGCGATCGCCTGGGTGATGGCGCGCCAGCCGGCCTTCGTTCCCGTGGTGGGCGTGAAGACGCAGGCACAGCTGGACGACGCGCTGGGCGCCCTCACCCGGCCGCTGTCGAAGGAGGACGCGGCGGCGCTGGAGTCGCTGGTGACGATTGCCGGCGACCGCTACCCGGCGGAGCAGATGCACCACCTGGACAGCGAGCGCCGGTAGCCGCGCCGGGGCCTGCCCGCGGGGTCAGTACACCCAGACGCTCTTCGGCTGGAAGGGCAGGGTGCTCTGTCCCGAGTGCGGATCAACGGGGTGCGGACCGCCGACACAGTCCTCGTTGAGGAACAGCGACGCGTAGTAGTTCCCCGTGTTGATGGCCGAGTACGCGCGGTCCTCCCAGCCGTGCTCCGGCAGGTTCACGCACACCCCCACGCCGGGCGTGATGGAACGGACGTTCCAGACCGCACCCGTGTAGTCCACGCCGTCGAACAGGCAGAGCACGCCCGAGAAGGGACAGGGTGAGTCGTCCTGGGCCACCGCGCTTCCCGGGGTCAGCAGCGACGCGACCGCCAGGGCTCCGGTCGCCACGAGGATGCGCCACCGGGGCGCGTGGCGATGCATGGAAAGACGCTTGAACCAGTTCACCATGGATCCTCCTCTGCCCTTCAAGGGCAGGTCCTTTGTGAGCCAAGGAGGATAGTCAGTCTTGCTGGAAATGCAGGACTTTCGCTGCTGCGGTGAAAGTGTGGTGATTGGGCAATGAGAGACGCCCTCGACCCTCCGCGTCTGTCTTCCATTGAGCATGCATGACGCAGCGCAATCGCTACGGGCCGAGCTCCACCGTTCCTTCCGTCCCCACCCGCAGCACCACCTGGGCGGGTGGGGCGCTTGCGTGTCCGGCGAGCCACTGGGCCAGCCGGGTGACGACGTGCTGCTCCACCGCGCGCTTCAGGGGTCGGGCGCCGTAGCGCGCATCGAAGCCGGTGCGCGCCAGGTACTCCACCACGTCCTCGCCGAAGGACACCTTCACACCCCGACGGGTGAGCCCCTCGCGCGCCAGGGCCGCCTCCAGTGTGCGCCGCGCCAGGGCCCGGATGACGTCCGGCGTGAGGGGCCGGTAGGGCACCACCTGATCCAGCCGATTCAGCAGTTCGGGTCGGAAGAAGGCGGTGGCTGCGCCCAGGTAGTGCTGCTCCAGGTCGCGCACGCTGCCCCCGCCGAAGCCCAGCGAGCGCCCCGCGCTGTCCGCGCCCAGGTTGCTGGTGAGCAGCACCACCGTGTTGCGGAAGCTGACGGTGCGGCCGGTGCCGTCCGTGAGGCGTCCCTCGCCCAATACCTGGAGGAGCAGGTCATGGACGCCCGCGTCCGCCTTCTCCACTTCGTCCAGCAGCACCACGCCGAAGGGCTGCTCACGCACGCGGCGCGCAAGGCCGCCCTGCTGGCCGCCCACCTCGCCCACCAGTCGCGCGGCGCTGCCGGGCGCCGCGTACTCCGCCATGTCGAAGCGGGCCAGCCGGGACGTGTCGCCGAAGAGGTACTCCGCCAGCGCCAGCGCGGACTCTGTCTTGCCCACGCCGGTGGGGCCCAGCAGCAGGAAGGCGCCCAGCGGGCGGGACGGGTCCGCCAGCCCCGTCTTCAGCGTGACGATGAGGTTGCGCAGCAGCAGCGTGGCCTCGTCCTGGCCGACGATGCGCTCGCGGAAGCGCCGCAGCAGGGCCTCCGGATCCAATCGCACGGACGTGTCCACCAGCTCGCGCGGGTAGCCGGTGCGCGTGCAGAAGGCCTGCGTCACCCCGGCCGCGTCCACTTCTCCGGTGGAGGAGGGCTGGGTGCTGGCCGAGCGCAAGAGGGCCACCGCGCCCCCGGGAGGTGGGCCGTCTCCGAAGCGCTCCGTCAATTCGGCGGCGCGCTCCAGCGCGTCCTGCGTGAAGCGCACCTTGCGCGCGCGGGCCACCCGCTGCGAGGCCTGCTGGAGCGCGGAGCGCGCGGCCACGGCGGCCAGGGGCGCCACCGAGAGCTGCCGCAGCGCCTGCAGGAAGGCCCCGTGCGTCCGCTCCGCGCGGGCCACGTCCTCCGGGGTGGCCTCCAGCACCAGCGCCACCTCTCCGCCCTCCAGGGCCGGTAGCAGGTGACGCGCCACGTCCAGCCCCGTGTCGCCGCCGCCCAGCGAGAGCAGCTCCGACAGGCTGTCCAGGTGCAGCACCGCGCGGCGCACGCGCAGCGCCTCCACCATGTGCTGTACGCGCTCCTGCCACTGCCCCAGGTAGCGCATGCCGGCCATGATGCGGCCGCCCGACGTGCTGTAGACCTCCAGGCCGCGCAGGGGATGGCCCACGGCGGCGACTTCCGCGCGCTGCACCAGTTCGTGCACGAGCGCTGTCTTGCCCACCGACGCCGGGCCCACCAGCAGCACGCTGGCGCGGCTGCTCGCGGTGACGGCCTCGGCGAGCCGGGCCACCTCCGCGTCGCGCTCCCACGCGCGCTCCAGCAGTCCGGCGCGCGCCTCTTCGTTGAGGCAGCGGCTGGCCTCCGCGAGCCCGGGAGGCGGTGGCAGGCGCTTCGGCTGCTTCGAGGTCTCCTCGTCGGCGCGGGCCTTCGGCGTCTGCTTCCCGCGCGACGGCACGGACAGCGTCTCCACCGACTCCTCGCCCAGGTACGCCAGCCCGTGCAGCCGCTCCAGCGGCGCGAGGTACAGCTCGTGGCGGACCAGCTCCTCCACGTAGGACTCCAGGTCCGCCGCGTCGTGCAGCATGCCCTCCACGCCCACGCGCGGCACCCACACCCGCAGCGGCCCCTTCGCCTTCGCCTTCGCCGTGTCGCCCTTGCGCGCGGTGCGAGACGCGCCGCGCCCGCCGTGGGTCACCACCGTGAGGCGCAGCGGTACGGGCAACAGCCGCCCGTGCTGCATGGCGCGCACGGTGAAGGCCATGCGGCGCTGGCGCAGATCCTCCCAGTGCGTCACGTCATCCCACAGCTCGCCGCGGCGCAGGAGGCGGCCCACCACCTCCGCCAGGTCCAGCCGCGCGGTGCTCAGGTCGGCGGCGAACGACGCCAGGTGCGGGTGCGTCAGCACGTGGGCCGCCACGCCCAGTCCCGGGTAGCGGCGCACGAAGAGATGAAAGTTCTTGTCCATGGCTCAGCCCTCCTTCCGGGTCGCGCGCCGCAGCACGCACCCGGCCCAGGCGAGCGCCTCCGACGGCGTGCGCCGGCTCGCCAGGTGTAGAAGCCCGCTCTCGCTTCCCTCCACCACCACGCGGCCAGGGCGCTGCTCCCGTGCCGTCCCCGCGCGCCGCGCCTCGCGTTCCGCCGCGCGCACCGCATCCCGCGCGGCCACGGCCCCGGACACGTCGTCCATCAGGCCCACGTCGCCGTCCATCAGCTCCACGCGCACGGGCGCAGGGCGCACCAGGTCGCCACGGAGGGTCTCCACCAGTGCGTATCCCTCCAGCGGCGCCAGCACCTCCGCGAGGCCGAAGGCGGTGAGGCTCACGGCGATGCGCCGCACCCGCACCCCCACCGGACGCTGCGAGCCGGGAGGCGCCCAGGCGATGCGGCCCTCCGGCTCCACGCGCTCCTCGTGCACCGCCGCGCGCCCCAGGGCCTGCGGCAGCGCGCGCGCCACCGCCTCCAACGCGGACACGGGTGCATCGCCCAGTCCCTCGATGAGCATGGTCCGCACGTCCGGCCCGCGCTCGCGGCAGGCGAGCTGATGCGCAAGCCAGTCCACCTCGTCCCGCAGGTTCACGACCCGGGGGCGACAGCGACGCAGCCGCTCCTCGCGGGACACCGGCAGGGGCACGGAGGCATAGGTCGGACGGGCCCGGAGGCCACCGCGACCGGGGTTGCGGCGCCAGTCGTACGCGCGCTCGACCTCCTTGGGCACCGCCTCCTCTGTCTCCACGAAGTCGCGCTCCGCCAGATCGGTCTCCCGGATGTCCACCGCCTCCACACGGAGGCGCTCCAGCCGCTCCAGCAGCTCCAACGCTTCCGCGTTCGCCGCCGGGGCGCGAGGCCGTGCCGCCTCCCCGGCGGAGAGCGCATCCAGCCGCGACGCCGTCTCCTCCAGCACGCGCGACACATCCGCCAGCGTCCAGACCGCCGGGTCCGGCTCCGGCGCCCAGGCCGACTCGCGCGCCATCAGCTCCACGGACAGACCCATGTCGTCGCCCCGGGGGAACAGCTCCACCCGGGCGAGGTCCTCGGCGCCTCGGCGCACCAGGTGGTGGGCAAGGGGCACCGTGAGGCGCCGCTCCAGCGCGCGCTTGAGGGGACGCGCGCCGTAGCGCGGGTCATAGGCCTGCTCCACGAGCAGATCCAACAGCGCGGGCTCCACCTCCACCAGCACGTTGCCGCGGCGGATGCCCCGGCGCGACAGCAGCGACTCCAGCGCGTGCTCCACCACCACGCGCAGCGCCGTGGGCGTCAGCGGCCGGAAGGGCACCACCCGGTCCAACCGGTTGAAGAACTCCGGGCGGAAGAAGGCGCGCACGGAGGACAGGTAGTGCGCCTCCGCGCTGTCGGCCGTGCGATGGAAGCCGGTGCGCGCCGCGGCCTCGCGCACGCCCAGGTTGGACGTCAGCACCACCACCGCCTGTCGCGCGTCCACCGTGCGGCCGGCACCATCCGTCAGCCGCCCCTCGCCGAGGAACTGGAGCAGGGCATCGAAGACGCGCGGGTGCGCCTTCTCCACCTCGTCGAAGAGCACCACGCAGAAAGGCTGGGTGCGCAGCGCGGTGGTCAACTCACCGTCCGGCGCGCCCGGCATGCCGAGCAGCCGGGTGATGCTGGACGCGGACACGAACTCCGACATGTCGAAGCGCACGAGCCGCCCCTCGCCGCCGAAGAGGGTGCGCGCCAGGGCCTTGGCCGTCTCCGTCTTGCCTACGCCGGTGGGGCCCACGAAGAGGTACGTGGCCAGCGGCTTGTCCGGCGGCTGCAACGAGCGCTGCAGCGTGAGGATGGCATCCACCACCGCGGACACCGCCTCCGGCTGGCCCGCCACCTGCGCGGCCAGCTCACGCTCCAGCGCGTCGCGCGTCTTCGGCGGCGCGCTGCCCAGCACGAAGTCCGGCAGGCCCGTCTGCTCGCGCATGGCGGAGGTGACGTCCTCCTGGGTGAAGCGGCGCACGCCGTTCTCCTGCGTGCCGGGCCGCGACACCACCCGGCGCAGCAGCCGGACGGCCTTGCCCGGAAAGGCTTCGTGCGCGACGAAGCGCTGCTGCAGATCCAACAGCGTCTCCAACGCCAGCGGGGACAGCCGCACCGCGCCCGCGTGGCTCGCGGCCTCCAGCTCGCGCAGCGTGCCCAGGAGCGCGGGCAGCGTGGCGCGCGCGTCCAGCGCCGGCACGTGCACCACGCGGAAGAGCGAGGCGAAGGTGGGGGCCTCCTCGCGCACGCGCTCGAAGCGCTCCGGCGTGGACTCGGCCAGCACCGTCAGCTCACCGCGCGCCAGGTGGGGCTCCAGGAACTGCGCCACGTTGGTGCGCTCGCTGTGGGTGCGCCCCGCGTAGACGAGCGAGGCCAGGTCGTCCACGTAGAGCAGGTCACCCACCTCCACCAGCTCCTGCACCACGCCGCGCGCGCGGGCCTCCCACTGGCCCACATACATCATGCCCGCGATGAACTGGTTGCCGTCCACGCGCCACACGTCGCGCCGTGTGCCCGCGGCGTCCTGCCGCGCGGTGAGGCGGCTGACGGCCTCGTGCACCAGCGCTGTCTTGCCGGAGCCGGACGGGCCCACGAGGATCACCGCGGCGCCCTCGCGCCCCTCCAGCGCGTCCACCACCTCGCGCACCAGGGCCTCGCGGCCGAAGCAGTGCTCCAGCGCCCCGTCCCGCGCGCCATGGCTCAGGTTGCGGGCCACCGCGCGCAGCTCCACGAGCGACAGGCGGCGGCGGTTGCGGCGCGCTTCGCGCTGCTCGGGCGTCTCCGGGGTCGGCTCCTTCTTCTTCTCGGCGGTGGTCTTGCGGCGGCGCGCCGCAGTGGGGGGCTTGGGCGGAGTCCTCGGGAGGACGGTGGGCGCGTACGCGTCCACCTCCAGCAGCTCCAGCCGCTCGTGTCCGGTGGACCAGGCCTCGTCCAGGTTCTCCAGGTCGTGCTCCAGGCACCACGCGGCCAGCCGGCGCGCGAGCGCCTGGGGCAGCGCGTCCGGGTGGCCGAGCGCGAAGCGGGCCGCGGGCAGCCGCGTGGGCGTCACCACCCAGAACTCGTCGCGCGGCCACTTCTCCAGCAGCACGGCCATGCGGCCCTGGAGGACGACGCGCTTGTTCTTCTCGCGGTCCCTCGCCTCCGTGTCCACGTTGACGTGCCGCAGGGCCAGGTGCGGCGGGAGCTGATAGGCCGCTACGTTGGCCACGGGCTCCTTCTCGAAGCGCTCCATGACGGCGAGCGCCAGCTCATCGCGGAGCGTGGAGAGGCTGGGGCCCACGCCGCTCAGCCGGGGCCAGAAGGCGGGCACCCAGGCCTGCACCAGCCGTCCGCCAAGAGGGCACACCACCAGGGGAAGCTTGAGGTCCATGGCGTCAGTCCTCCTTCCGCGCGCCGAAGACGCGCCACTGCAACCACGCTTCCAGCAGGGCTTCCATGTCCAGCCCCGCCGACCCGTAGCGCTGCTTCGCGCCGGTGCGCAGGTCTTCCAATGAGCCTCCCCCCAGGTCGCTGGAGGAGGGACGCAGCCGGCGCACCTCCTCCTTCGTCAGCGACTTCTCCAGGTCCTCCAGCGCCGGCAGTGCGTGCAGGGCCAGGGGCTGCGGCTCGAAGCGCACGCGCACCAGCGCGGCCTGGCTGCCCTCGACGAAGCGGTGCACGCCCTGCTCACCCGCGAGCAGCAGCGGCAGCGTGTCGCTGGTGAGCTGCAGCGCATACGCGGCGGGAGTGCGCTTCAACGTGGCCAGCTCCGCCTTCTGCTCCCAGCTCCACTTGTGCCGGAGGTCCTTGTCCTTGCGCGAGGGCTTCGGCTTCTCTCCGTCCTTGGGCTCCTCGGGCAGCAGCAGGGCCCGCTGGAAGGCGATGGACTGCGCCTGGGCCCAGGCCTCGTAGGCCTTCGCCAGCGTGCACAGGTGCGGCCACGCGCCGCGTCCGGGAACGAGCAGGAGGGTGACGCCGCGTGAGGGCGGAAAGAGGCTGGCGTGGATGCGCTGGCGCAGGGGCTGGAAGGCCCGCCGCAGTCCGGCCACGTCGCGGGCCAGGGACTCCGCCTGTCCCACGGCGCGCGTGAGGTGCGCCTCGAAGAGGAGGTCCTCCACGGCCTCGGCCTGCTGCGCGCAGTCTCGGAAGGCCTTGTCCAACTCGCGCGCCTCGGACGACTTGCGCGAGGACGCCTCGGCCAGGGCCCGCTCCTCCCAGTACGCCGGCTGGCGGGACGCCTTGTCGAAGACGGCCAGCTCGCGGCGCAGGGCCAGCATGGGTTCGCAGCGGCTCCAGCGCTGCACCTCCGCGCGCAGGCTGGCCGCGTCCTCCAGCACCTGCTCGATGGCCTGCCGTCCCACGCCCTCCGCGTCCCCGCCCACCGCCTCCGCGCGCAGCGCGAGCCCCGTGTCGCCGGCCTCCACGGACAGCTTCACCGCGCCGCCCCGGGGATGCGCGGCGAGCCATGCCGCCACCGGCACGACCAGCTCCCGCTCCAGCGCGCGCTTGAGGGGACGGGCGCCATAGCGCGGGTCGAAGCCGCGCGCGGCCAGCCAGTCCAGCGCGGAAGGGGCGACCTCCAGCGCCGCGTCGTGGAGGGACAGGCCCGGGCGGCGGCACACGGCCTCCACCTCGCGCACCACCAGCCGGCGCAGCAGGTCCTGGGAGAGGGGAGAGAAGACGACCACGTCATCGAGCCGGTTGAACAGCTCCGGGCGGAAGAAGCGCTGCACCTCCGCGAGGTAGTGCGCGCGCAGGGCGGCGGTGTCGGGCGCGCCGCCGGAGGAGTCGAAGCCCACGCGGGCGCGCCAGGTGTCCGCGCCCAGGTTGCTGGTGAGCACGAGCACCGCGTTGCGGAAGTCGGTGAAGCGGCCGGACGCGTCGGTGAGGCGGCCCTCGCCCAGCACGCCCAGCAGCGCGTCGTGCACGGCGGGGTGGGCCTTCTCCACCTCGTCCAGCAACACCACGCAGAAGGGCTGGCGGCGCACCGCGGAAGACAGGTGTCCGGGCGTCTCGCCGTCACCCAGCAGGCGCAGCAGCGCATCCGGGCCGGCGTACTCGCCCATGTCCAGACGGACCATGCGCTCCTTCGCGCCGAAGAGCAGCTCCGCCAGGGCCTTGGACAGCTCCGTCTTGCCCACGCCGGTGGGGCCCACGAAGAGCAGCACGCCCAGGGGACGGCGGGTGTCGGCGAGGCCCGCCTTGAGCACGGACACCACCGCCGCCGCGCGCTCCACCGCCGTCTCCTGCCCCAGCACCCGCGTGGAGAGGAAGGCGCGCACCCCGGCCGGCTCCAGCGGGACGTCGTCGCGCAGGAGCGACTCGGGGATGCCGGACTCGGAGGCGAACTGGCGGACGGCGTCCAGGCGGGTGACGCGCGGCTGGGCCGCGTGCGCGCACGTGGCCAGCAGGCGGCGGAGGAAGGCCACCGCGTTGCCCACCTGCGCGCCGTAGGGCAGGAAGCGGCGGCAGAGGAAGCGCGCCTCGTCGAGCGCCTCGGGCAGCACCTCCAGCGGCTTGGGTCCCGCGTCGTCCTCCGCCACGCGCGCGAGGATTCGGGCCAGCGCGTCCGCTGACGGCTCCTCCACGCGCACCACGGAGAAGAGGCGAGCGAAGCTGGCGTTGCGGCGCTCCACCTGGGCCCACGTCTCCGGCGTGGCCTCCGCCACCACGGACACCTCGCGGGTGGCGAGCAGCGGCAGGAGGAGCTGGGCCACGTTCTGATCGCTGTGCGCGCTCTTGCCCGCGTCCAGCAGGTCCACCGCGTGGCCCAGGCTGAGGATCGCGTGCGACTCGGCGGCTTCACGCAGGCAGCGGATCACCTGCTGCTGCCAGTCGCCCATCATGCCCTCGCCCGCGATGAGGCGGCTGCCATCCAGGAAGAAGAAGGGACGGGCGCGCTCGGATGCGGTGCCTGCGGGCGCGCGCAGCTCCTGGGCGAGCGCGTGGAGCACCGCCGTCTTTCCCACGCCGGAGGGACCCACCAGCACCACGGACTCCGCGTCCTTCGCCGCGAGGCGCGCGCGGAGCAGCGTCACCAGGGCGTCCTGCTCGTACGCGGGGTCGAGCTGACCGTCCTGGGCGAGCGCATGCCAGGGCACGGCGATGCGGTCCAGCGTGGGAGTGGGGGGCGGCTTCTGGGGCCGTGCGCCCGCGTCGCGGCGGCGGGAGCGGCGGCGCGGCTCCCACGAGTCCGGGTCCAGCGCGTCCTCGTCCTCGTCGTCCAGGCCGGCGGCGTCCGACTTCTCCGCTGGAGCATCCGGAGGACGCGGCGGCGGGCGGATGTCCAGGCGAAGCTGGCGCGGGGTGAGGGTGGCGAGCGGGGTGGGCGTGGCCTGCACCTCCAACTCCACCAGCGACTCCTGGCCCTCCGGGCGCAGCGCGAGCCGACGCGCGTCGGAGAGGCCCTCCAGTTGTTCGCTCAAGCGCTCCGTCGCGTCCGGGGGAAGCGCCTTGCCCTGGAACCACAGGTGCGTTCCGAGCCTCGGGGTGTGAAGTCCGGTGAAGGACTGGTGCGCGGGGGCGACGACGGCGGAGAAGTGCAGCGGTGAGACGGTGTTCTCCTCCGCGCCCCAGACGGGGATGCCCGGCACCTCCAGCGTGTGCAGGACGCCGTCGGGCGCGGCGATGAACTCCGGCACCCGGCGGGGGTGTACGCGGGTGAGCTGATCATCCAGCGCCAGCGTCAGCTCCTCGGTGGCCTTCTCCAGCGAGTCCGCGTGCACGGCGAGGTGGGGAAGGGCCAGCGGCGTGAGCGTGACCCGGCGACTGGCGTGCCGCTGCACCCAGCATTGAAAACGGAAGTTCATGGAGAGGGCTCAGGCTAGCACGGCGCCGCACAGCGACGCCCCGGGCCCCGGGGAACTGACGCGCGGCGGGACGCAGTGGAAGCTTCGCGGCGATGCGGGGCCGCCCCGTCTTCCTGATGCCGCGCGGCATCCTGGCCGTGGCTCACTTCGGCGCGGGCGGCACCCAGAGCTGTTCGGAAGGCAGTCCCAGCACGCCGGCCGCCGAGGCGTGCAGCGACGCGGGCCCAAGCCGTCCCTCGTGCGCGGCCTTGCCCAGCCACTCCTGGATGACGCCGCCGGTGCGCTCGAAGCCGTCGGCCTTGAGGAGTCCGTACAGTCCGGCGGCCAGCACGTGCATGCCGTCGTCGGCCTTGCGCCAGCGCTCGCGTGCCGGGACGGCGACGCCGAGCCGCTCGGTGATGAGCTGCTCCAGCGCTTCGGCGGTGTCCTCGTCGAAGAGGCCTTCGAGCGTGGTGTAGCCGAAGGCCGGATCATGGTCCGCGACAATGCGGGGGAGCAGCGGGTCGCGTCGCAGCACCTCCAGCGCCGCGAGGATGGAGGGATGCGTGGCGTCGAAGGGCGGGTGCAGGATCTCATGCGCCGCGTTCCGGATGATCAGCGCATCGGAGTAGGTCCGGTGCGTCAGGAACCGCTGCCCGATGACCTTGATGCCGTGCGGCTTGGAGAAGTGCAGCAGGTCGATGGTGATGTTCTCCTCCAGGCGGTGGCCCAGCAGCCGCTCCTGTTCGGCGATGACGTCGACTCCGGCCAGCCGCTGTCGAAGCTCCGCCGCGCGCTGCTCCACGAGGTCTCCGAGCACCTCCCGGCGGAACGTGGGGAAGTCGCTCGCGGCCAGCGCTTCGAGCACGCGGGCCAGCTCGGGACGGGCGGTGAGGAACCAGTCCCAGGCCTCGGGCTCCCAGTACGGGCTGGCGCGGAAGCCCGGCAGCAGCCGCGTCTCCGCGTTCGTGAGCGCACCGCGCAGGTCCGCGAGCGTCCCCGTGGGCCCGGCGGAGAACACCAGACAGAGAAAGGGGCCCATCATCCGGTGCTGCGCCTTCGACGAGGCCATGAGCTGCTTGATCAACGGGACGGCGTCCGAGGGAAAGCGCGGGGTGAACCGCGCCAGCTCCTCGGCATAGTAGCGCGCGTAGAAGGACTCCCCGGACAGGGGATTGAGGAAGCAGAGCGCATCCATGCCCTCGGATTCGGCGACCTTCCAGCGGGTGCGGGGAGGGGAAGCGGAGGAGGAGGGCCGAGGGCTTCGGGAAGCGCAGCCCATCGTTGCGGCGAAGGGCAGGGCGAGCAGCGCGGAGAGACAGTCGCGTCGGTTCATGCCTGCGTCGTGTAATCGCTAGCGCCGGGCCGTTCTTGGATCCACTTGACCCTCGCGCAGCGGAGCTCCGCGCCGGAGGGCCGCGGGCGTCCGGCCCGTGAGGGCGACGACGTCGCGGGTCATGTGCGCCTGATCGGTGAAACCCAGCGCGAGTGCGAGCTGCGCGAGCGGCAGCGTCGAACGGGGAATCTGTCGCCAGGCCTGGAGCGCGCGCACGTCGGCCCGGTAGCGCTTGGGTGAGACGCCATAGGCCCGCTTGAAGCCGCGAGCCACCGTCTCCACCGCGAGGCCCGTGGTCTCCGCCCATTCCCGGAGCCCCAGCGAGGGATTGTCGCGCAGCGCGGCGGCGAGCAGGTCCGGCCAGTCCCCGGGACCCGTGATGGGCGCCACGGGTGACGAGGCCACGAGGTCCGCCGCCGCCCTCGGGTCCTTCCGCGCCAGCCGCACCACGGCATCCACATCCCGCAGCAGTCCTGCGGCCACATCGGGCGCCGAGGCGGGAAGCGGCAGGTTGAGGACGACGGCCCCGGTGGTGTCGAAGTGGTTCGCGTGCGACTCGAAGGCGCGGTGGAACACCACGGAGCCCGCGCGCAGTCGGAAGCGGCCGGAGTCCC
This sequence comes from Corallococcus sp. CA047B, assembly GCF_003612065.1. NCBI lineage: Bacteria > Pseudomonadati > Myxococcota > Myxococcia > Myxococcales > Myxococcaceae > Corallococcus > Corallococcus sp. CA047B. The sequence goes on along the minus strand of NZ_RAWD01000043.1, from coordinate 12,572 downwards.
CCGCCTCCACATAGCCCCCCGCGACGATGACGGAGGTGTAGCCCGTCACGTGTCGGTGGCGCTCCAGCCGGGTCGCCGCCGTGAAGCGCTGCCGCGTCGCGGGTTGCGTGGCGGTCATCGGCTCGGGCATCGCGGCCTCACGACTCCTGGGACGGGCGCGGCTTGACCGCTTCTCCGAGGGGCTGGCAAACATAACAGGCCTGCCCGGAAAGGGCAGGTCAGGCCCTTCGCCCCGGAGTCCGCCATGTCGCTCGACCCGTCGACCACCGCCGTGCTGCTGATCGAATACCAGAACGAGTTCGCCACCGAGGGAGGCGTGCTGCACCCGGCGGTGAAGGGCGTGATGGCCGAAACGAAGATGCTCCAGAACACCGAGGCGCTGGTGAGGGCCGCGCGGACGAAGGGCGTGACGGTGATGCACGTGCCCATCTCCTTCGCCGAGGGCTACGGCGAGTTGACCCGGCACCCCTACGGCATCTTGAAGGGCGTGGTCGACGGGAAGGCGTTCGTGAAGGGCAGTTGGGGCGCGCGGATCATCGACTCGCTGGAGCCGCAGAAGGGCGACATCGTGATTGAAGGCAAGCGCGGGCTGGACACCTTCGCCAGCACGAACCTCGACTTCATCCTGCGCAGCAAGGGCATCAAGACGGTGGTGATTGGCGGCTTCCTCACCAACTGCTGTGTCGAGTCCACGATGCGCACCGCGTACGAGCACGGCTACGACGTCATCACCCTCGTCGACTGCACTGCCGCGACCTCATCGGAAGAGCACAAGAACGCGCTCAAGTACGACTTCCCGATGTTCTCGCGTCCGATGCCGTCCTCGGAAGTGATCGGCATGTTCAAGGCGTAGGGCCCTGTCCGGTGCCGACATGTGAATGATTGGAAGCCCGGCTCCCCTGTCGCGGAGGGCCGGGCTTCAAGCTGTGCAGGCGCCAGAAGTCCGGCCCCTGTCAGTGCCGTGCCCGGCGGGGCTTCCACACCAGTGCCGCCAGGAGCCACCAGCCCAGGACGCCCGGAATCGCGGTGGCGCCACAGCCACAGCCGCCGGATTCGTCCTCCATCCCGTCCGGCACCGTGCCGGCGTCGTGCGTGGTGCCCGCATCCAGCCCGGTGCCCGCGTCCGCGACGGTGCCCGCATCAACCTCGGTGCCTGCGTCCGCGACGGTGCCCGCATCGGCATCAGGGCCCGCGTCCGTTTCGGATCCAGCATCAATCGCCCCGCCACCATCCGGCTCCGTTCCCGCGTCGGCCGCGACTGGCGACTGGACCCGGAGCTGGAACGTCTGCACCGCATCCGGCGTCTGCCCATTGCTCGCGCGAACGGACACGCTCACGGTCGTTTCAGCCGGGGGCGTCCACGACAGGAGTCCGGACTCAGCGTTCAGCGTCATGCCCTCCGGGGCCTGCTCCAGCGTGAGCACGGGCGCGGGCCGCCCGGCCGCCGTGACAGAATAGGCATAGGGCTCACCGACAGTGGCCTCCGTGACGGGCACGGAGGTGATGACAGGCACCCCGGCGACATCCCGGGCGGTGACGGTGACGGCCCGCGCTTCCATCCCGGGCGCGGATACCGTGAACACCGCGATGTCATCATCACTATCGGAGTCCCGGGTCGTCGCGACGGTGACGGTCTTCGGCGCCGTACCGTCCTCCGGGGTGAACGTCAGGGTTGCGCCTTCCGTGACGGTCACGTCTTCGCTCCCCGACGTGCGCGCGACGGTGAGCGTCACGGGCGCTGTCGGCGCGTAGGCCAGGGCCACGGTGAAGGAGCCGCCCGTGCCTTCCTCCAGGTCCAGGGAGGTAGCGGAGAGCTGGAGCGCCTGGATTTCATCCTCCGAGGTGCGCACCCGGATGTCCGCTCCGGGAAGGCCCTCCGGGAAACCCTCGTACGTGGTGAAGTAGACCGTACCGTGGTCGACGTCGGCGTCCGCGTCCTGGGCGGCGGAGATCGTCACGAACTGCGGGACGCTCCAGTTGGTTGCGTTGAAGCCGAGCACGCGGCCTTCGCTCACCTGGAAGTCTCCTTCCTCACGCAGCTCCGCGATGACGGTCATCGGCTTGGTGGGGGGCGCGGACAGGGACACCATGATCGTCTTCGTCCCTCCTTCCGGGATGACCAGGTCCTGCGACGACACGACCAAGCTCAGTCCCGGCGGGAGGGGGGTGACCCGGATGATCTGCCCCCCGTAGGCCAAGGCATACAGAGCCCCGTCCGGTCCCATCGTCATGTCGGTGAACGGGCCCATGCCGATCAGGAACAGCTCCACCCGGTCCACGGAGCTGTCCGGTCGGAGGACGGCGCGATAGGAATTGCCACTGAAGTCCGCGAAGAAATAGTTGCCCTGGTACTCCGGAGGAAAGAGCGGGCCCTCGCAGAAGGCGCCGCCCACCAGGGCATAGCCCATCCAATCCGTCCTCAAGCTGCCGCCTCCACTCACCGCATCGGGCCCAGGCTGCGCCACCGTGAAGGTGTGGGGCGAGGGGAATCCAGAGATGAAAGCGAGCCCGTTGAAGCTCGGATCCCGCACATCGATCAGGTGGAGCCGCGTGCCCTGACGCAGGAGGGAGGAAACCGGGCGCCAGGCATCCTCCACCGTGAAGGTCACGACGCCATCCTTGCGGACCGCGCCTGTCTCCGTGAACGCGTACTCATCCCACCCCGCCGGGTTGTAGGTGACCTGCGGCTTCAGGTAGCCCTCGGGTTGGTTGTTCTCGTACAGGGACCAGCCCGCGTGGTCGCCCGGCCCCACCCGGAAGATCTGCTCAGCCCTGTCTCCGGCGACGTTGACCCAGAGATGTGACGTGCCAGGCTGGAAGCGCATCCGGAAGGGATTGCGGAAGCCCCGGGCCCAGATGAGATCGTTGTTGGGGCCGGGGCCGTCGTAGAAGGGGTTGTCCGTGGGGACGGTCCCGTCCTTGTGGACGCGGTTGATCTTCGACGCCATCAGCGTCAGGTCATCGTCGGTTCCCTCTCCTCCCCTGTCTCCTACCCCGAAGTACAGCAGACCGTCAGGACCGAAGGCCAAGCCACCGCCGTTGTGATAGGAGTTGGCGGGGATGTTGTCCACGATGACGGTGCGGTCCATTCCCACGCCCTCGACGTCGGTGTACCGGAGGATCCGGGTGACAGGCCGGATGGCAGGGCCCTCCTGGGTGGCGAAGAAGTAGACGTAGTGATTGTTCGTGAAATCCGGGTCGAAGACGAGGCTCACCAATCCCTGCTCGTTCTCGGTCACCACGTCTTCGGTGATGAAGAGCATCGGCTGCAATACGCCGTTCTGGAAGATCAGGACCTGACCCTTCTTGAGCGTCACGAAGAGACGATGGGAACCGTCCGGAGCCCAGGCCAGCCCTGTCGACTCGTTCAGTGCGTTCGACAAGATGTAGTCCTCCACCTCGACGCCATAGGAACCGTTGGCGGGTGGAGGGACGCGGGTCTGCGCTTGGGAGGGGAAAGCTGTCAGCAATGCCAGGGCAAGCCAGGGAAGCAATGAACGCATGCCTCGGACTCTAACCCCTTTCAGGTCCGCATCATGTCTTTGAATCGCGGAGCCGGAGATCGGCCTTGAGGCTGCGATTCTCGGTTTCCAGCTCCGCGATGCGCTTCTCCAGTCGCTGGAGCGCCTGGGCCACCTCGGAGGCATCGAGCTTCTGGGGAATGTGCTTCGGGCAGTTCACGTCCCAGGCGCTCACCGTGATGAGGATCACCTGCTCGGGGCGCGCCCGGGGCTCCGTGGGAGCGAACCGGGACAGCATTGCGTCCGTCGCGGGGACGGCGCGCGCCGTGCCCCAGACCTTGACGCGGCGCTGGTGCGCGTAGTCGATGAGAAAGAGGCAGACCCGATCATTCTCCGACAGGTTGCCCGTCGAGACGTACTGGCGGTTGCCCACGAAATCGACGAACCCGAGCGTGTGATCATCAAGCGCCTGGATGAAGCCTGGGAGGCCCCCTCGATGCTGGACGTAGGGCTGTCCATCCGCGCTCGCGGTGGCCAGGAACCCCGTGTTCACCTGCGCCAGGAACGCGCGCAGGTCCTCCGTCACCTCGGTCTCGAAGCCCCCGGCGCGCTCCATCCGGGCATACGCGGCCCTGGAGCCGCGCTCGCCCTGCACCTGCTTCACCGCCGGGGAGAAGGCCACATCACTTGAGATGGGTTTCATTGAGAAGAACCTCCAGTCTTCCCAAGGTACGGACCTCCCGCTTCGTCAACAATGGCGCGTCCGTGGTAACAGTATTCCAGGAGGTGGAACAATGGATCGAGTCGGGGAGTGGCGCCTCTTCGTGTCCGTCGCGAGCCTGGGAAGCTTCATCGAGGCGGCCCGCGCCCACTCACGTTCCCCGCAGAGCGTCACCCGCGCCGTCGCCGCGCTGGAGAAGCGGCTGGGCACGCGCCTGCTGAACCGGACCACCCGGTCCGTCTCGCTCACGGGAGAGGGGGAGCGCTACCTCGAGCGCAGCCGCCGGGCGCTGGCGGAGTTCGAGCTGCTCGAAGCGCCCTCGGACGCGCGGGCCGAGCTGCACGGCACGCTGTCCGTGACGGCGTCGGTGCTGTTCGGCCAGCTCCACCTCGTGCCCGTGGTGGCGGAGTTCCTGGAGGCCCATCCCCAACTGGACCTGCGGCTCACCCTGCTCGATCGCGTGGTGTCATTGGCGGAGGAGGGCATCGACCTGGGCGTGCGCATCGGCGCGCTCTCCGACTCGGCGCTGCGGGCCCTCAGGATCGGCCACGTGCGGTCGGTCCTTTGCGCGAGCCCGGCGTACTTGAAACGCGCGGGCGTGCCGAAGGACCCGGAGGCGCTGGCCCGCCACGCCTGCATCGCGTTCACGACCACGACCCCCATCGCGGACCGGTGGTCCTTCCCGAGCGGTGGAAGGCGGGAGCGAGGCGTCGCCGTGCATCCACGGCTGATCGTCAACACGGCCCAGGCGGCCATCGAAGCCGCGCTGGCCGGCGTGGGGCTCGTGCGGGTCCTCTCCTATCAGGTGGACTCGCTGCTCGCGGACAAGCGGCTGCGCGTGGTGCTTGAGCCGTTCGAGCCGGAGCCCGTTCCGGTGCACCTCGTCCACCTGCCGGGCCCCCAGCGTCGCGCGGCGGCGGCCTTCCTGGAGTTCGCCGCCCAGCGACTGCGCAAGCGCATCGGCTCGCGGGCATGACGCACCCGCGCACGCCCACGGGTCTCAAGACGTGTGTGGCAGGGATTGTTGTGATTATTGCTTAATCCGTGCTTGCTGGTTTTTGAGGGTGAGGTGTCCTAGAAAGGTGTGTTGTCCGCCCCGACGCTCCCGTGCCGGGACCGTGGGAAGAAACGCTTCAGGACAAGAGGGGAAACGAGAATGTTCAAGCCAGCGGCAGTCCTCGTGGTGAGCTGTGGCGTGTTGTTGTCCGGCTGCGGTACCGACCTGCCCTCGGAGAACGAGGCGATCCGTTCCAACCTCATCGAAGCCGGGTTTCCGGCCGAGGACATCCGGGTCGTCGACGGTGCCGTGTACCTGGGGCACGACGCCCAGGTGAGCCTTGAGGCGTCCCAGGAGATGCTCCAGCGCGACGAGGGGACCGCGGAGCACTACCGCACGACCAACCTCGTCGGTGCGAGCGTGACGCGGATCTGCATCAATCCCACCGCGGCGTTCAACAGCTACAGCCGGCTGAGCCAGGGGCTCGACCTGGCCATCCAGAACTACAACAGCCTGGGGCTGCGCTTCACCATGACGCGGGGGCCGAGCAGCGCTTGCAACGCGAACATCACCGCGACGACCATGAGCGGGGCCAACGGTTCCTCGGGATACCCCTCGGGCGGCCTTCCCTACGGGACCATCAGCATCGGGACCGGCCTGCAGAGCTACAGCGTGGACGTGAATGAGCACGTCATCACCCACCAGCTGGGCCACACCCTCGGCCTGCGCCACACGGACTTCTTCAACACGGCGGGTTGCGGCGGCAGCGAAGGTTCAGCAGGCGTGGGTGGCATCCTCATTCCCGGGACGCCGACCGTGGACCCTCTGTCCATCATGAACTCCTGCTTCAGTTCGACCGCGACCGGCGAGTTCTCCCAATACGACATCCTCGCGCTGAACTACCTCTACTGAGCGTCCAGGCCCGGTCGCGGGCCGCCTCGCACTACGCGAAGGCGGCGCTGCGCAGGACCATCACGTCGGCGAAGTCCAGGCGCTCCGGCGCGAGGCACAGCGCGCCCTGCGTCACCTGCTCGAGGAAATGCTCTCCGTAGTCGAGGCGCGGGCCCTGGGCGTACACGGTGATGTCCCGGGCCCGCGCGAAGTCCCCGAGCATCCGGGCCACCGCGTGCGCCACCTCTCCCCAGAAGGGGAAGTACAGGTAGAACGCGGTGCCGTCCGACATGTCCACGTCGCGGACATCCGCGTGGATGAACTCCAGGTTCGGCAACGCGAAACGTTCGCCATTGCGGCGCGCGGACTCGACGTATGTCTGTCCATACTCCACGCCCTTGACCCGGGCGGAGGAGCTGGCGGCCACGGTGATGGCGAACTTCCCATTGCCACAGCCAAGGTCGTAGACGGTGTCGCGCGGCCCGGGGCTCGTGATGGACAGGAAGTCGGAGATGCGCCTGGCCCGTGAGGCCATGTTCACCTGACCGAACGGGGGCCGGTCCTGGCCGGTGGTGATGCGCGAAATGCGCAGCAGGCCCTCGAGCCAGTCATCCGCCGCCGTGCTCGCGCGGCCCGTGGACTCGGTGAAGCCCAGTCCCTCCCACTGCTCCCGGAAGCCCGCCGCGGAGAGGTCTCCCGAGCGAAGCTGCCGGGCGACGTCCGCGCCGGTCGCATCCAGCGCTGCGGTCACCACGAGCGCACGCGCCTCCAGCGCCGTCCAGAGCGCCTGGAGCTCCGGGCGCGCCCGCACATCGAGCAGGAGCAGCTCCGGTTCGACGTTCTCTTGAACGAAGGCGAACCGCTCGAGCAGCTCCCACTGCGCGCCCAGGCCCAACGTCCGCGGATCCGATGGGGCGAGGAGAAGCTCGGCGCGCTCGACCCACCAGGGGGAGGCAGGTGGGGTGGGGGAGGGCGCCATGGGCGAGGACCGTGTCAGACAGAACGGATCCTGTCCAACGCAAGCGCCCCCGGCCCCGCGCGCGACGGAAGGAATCCACCGCCTGCGCTTCGCTTCCAGCCGGCCGTGCCCCCGGTGGGGTGGGTGCTGTCACGAAGGGTCAGGCGTGCCCGGCAACGAGCGCTTTTCTTCCCGGGGCGGCCGGCCCAGGATGGCGGAAGAGATGTCCCGAGCCGACCGCCCGCCCCGCTGCCCGCGCTGCAACCTCGCGATCCACCTGTGCCTGTGCGCTGAGATTCCCCAGGTGGAGACCCGCACCCGGTTCCTCCTGCTCCAGCACGTGCTGGAGACCGCGAAGCGGAGCAACACTGGCCGCGTGGCCGCGCTGGCCCTCGCGAACGCGAAGCTGCTCATCGTCGGTGGAATGACCGAGGCGCTCGACACCTCCCTGCTCAGCGAGCCGGGCACCTGGCTGCTCTTCCCCGACGGCCCCGTCGCACCACCGGACGCCCCCGCGCCAAAGCAGCTGGTGGTGCTGGACGGCAACTGGTCGCAGGCACGGCGGATGACCCAGCGGCTTCCCGCGCTGCGGGCGCTCCCTCGGCTGGTGCTGCCACCGCCCGAGCCCGGAATGCTCCGCCTCCGCGAACCCTCGCATCCGGCCGGCATGTCCACCCTGGACGCCATCGCCCGCGCGGTGGCGCTGCTTGAAGGCGCGGACGTGGCGGCACCGCTGGAGCGGCTGGCCGCGCTTCGGGTGCAACGCATCGCCGACTGCGGGACGCTGAACTAGCCGCCGGGCCCGCGGCAATACCTCTCAAGAGGAACGGGCGCGGAAATTAACGGCACGTCTGTAATCCTTGGCGGCCGTCTTGCATTGCGGGCGGTGTTTGTGCAAGGAATTGCACATGAAAATCAAGGCAACGGCTGCGTCCCTCTTCCTCCTGGTTGTGCTTGCATCGAATTCCGCCTGGGCCCAGGTGCAGATGAACATCCTGACCGCGCCCGCTGCCATCGCCGACCCGCTCGCCGGGTTCACCGTCAACTACACCATGACGGGAAGCAAGTCTGGCGTCGGAGCCGCGGCGGCCCAGGTGACGTTCTATCTTTCGGCCAGCGCGAACGGGAGCACCGGTGTCTGGCAACTGTTCACGCAGCAGATCCTGCTCAATGGCAGCGGACTGGGGCCGTACTTCCCGCCCGCGGGGACCCAGTCGCGGTACATCTCCCGGTTGTCGATGCAGGCGAATGCGGTTGCCCAACTGGAGGCCATCGCGGCCGCCTGTCAGCCACAGACCTGGTACATCCTGGGTCGGGTGGACAGCACCACCATCCGTTCGACGACGTCTGTCCTGGGCACGACCAAGCCGGCCGACTTCTATTTCACGGGCGGCACGATCACCCCGGCGTCAATCCAGCCTGGAGGCTCCACCGTCATGACGTTCGATCTGTACACGCGCTGCCCGGCGAACACGGCCTCGAGGGTCGGGATCTTCCTGACGGATGCCAACTACCAGTCGCTGGGCTCCATTGGCGCGGTCAACATCGGGGCCGGTGCCGGTACCTCCACGCTGCCGCCTTCGACCATCACGTTCTCCTCCGCCATCGCGCCGGGCACCTATCACCTCGTGCTGCTCGCGGATGTCGACGGTGTGATCGCCGAGAGCAATGAGAACAACAACGCCGGTGACTTCACGCTGGAGGTCACGCCCAGCCCGCTTGCCGCCACCGGCCGTCATGTCGGGGAGCTGGGGACGGGGGTTTCTCTGCCCAACGAGGTCACCTCGGGCAGGCAGGACCTCGCGGTCGGTGCCCCTGGCGAAGCCATCCAGCCGCTCTGAGCGAGCCGATGAACCGCCCACCGACCCCCGGTGGGCGGTCCTCGCCTGAGGCTTGTCGTGCCGGGGCCCTTCGGCGACGCTCCCGCGTCCCTTCCCCGAGGCTCCATGAACGCACTGCGCCCCACGAGCATCCTCGCCGCGTTGCTGCTGCTGTCCCCTGGCTGCACCACCACGCGCCCACCGGCCCAGGCGGAGTCCCCGGCCGCCCATGCCGCCACGCCCGCGCTGTCTCCCGCCCAGGTGGCGCTGCGCGCCTTCGTGGACGCGCACCTGGAGGAGCACTTCCGCCGCTCGCCGATGTCCGCCACGTCCGCGGGCATCCACGCCCATGACGGGGAGCTGCGCGGCTTCCGGGCCGAGGAGCGGGCGTCGAACCTGGCGTACCTGAAGGCGCAGCTCGCGGCGCTGCCCAAGGCGGTGGACCGTGGCGCGCTGCCACCGGAGGACCGGGCCGACTACGACATCCTGGAGAACCACTTCCGCGCGCGCATCCTGGACCAGGAGGTGGTGCGCTCGTGGGAGCGCAACCCGAACACCTACCTGGGCTTCGCCTCGGGGGCCGTGTTCCAGCTCATCAACCGCGACTTCGCGCCGCTGGAGGAGCGGATGCACTCGGCGGTGAAGCGCATGGCGGTGGTGCCGGAGGTCTTCGCGGCGGCGCCCGCGAACCTCCAGAACCCGCCGAAGCTCTGGACGGAGATCGCGCTGGAGCAGGCGAAGGGCACGCGCGCGCTCTACGCGCAGACGCTGCCGCAGGCCTTCGCGCCGGTGAAGGACGCCGCGCTCCAGGCGGCCTTCCAGAAGGAGCAGGCGCGCTGCCTGGAGGCCATCGACGGGTACATCCGCTTCCTGAAGGACGACCTGCTGCCCCGCTCCAACGGGGCCTTCGCCATCGGAGAGGAGACGTACCGCAAGAAGCTCCAGTACGAGGAGGGCGTCACCGAGAGCATCGACTCGCTGCTGGCCTGGGGGCGCTCGGAGATGAAGCGCACGCAGGCGCAGTTCCGTGAGGTGGCGGGGCGAATCGCGCCGGGCAAGGCGCCCATGGACGTGTACCGCGAGCTGGGCAAGGAGCACCCGGCCCCCGCGGAGCTGGTGTCCACGACGACGGCGACGCTGGAGGACATCCGCCAGTTCCTCATCGACCACCACATCATCACCGTGCCCAGCGAAGTGCGCGCGCGGGTGGCGGAGACGCCGGCGTTCAACCGGGCGCTGTCCTTCGCGAGCATGAGCACCGCGGGCCCGTTCGAGGCGAAGGCGACGGAGGCGTACTACTACGTGACGCCGCCGGACCCGACGTGGAGCGCGGAGCAGACCACGCAGCACATGAGCTTCTACAACCGCTACGCGCTGCCGCTCGTCTCCATCCATGAGGCATACCCGGGGCACTACGTGCAGTTCCTGTGGACCCACCGCATCCAGTCGAAGGTGCGCAGGCTGTTCGGCTCGGGCTCCTTCGCCGAGGGCTGGGGCCTGTACACCGAGCAGATGATGCTGGACGAGGGCTACGGCGGCGCGGGGCCGCAGGCGGACCGGCTGCGGCTGAACCAGCTGGCGCTCTACCTCCAGCGGCTGGCGCGCTACGTGGCGGGCCTGTCACTGCACACGCGGGGGATGACGTACGACCAGGCGGTGCGCCTCTTCGAGGAGGAGGCGTACATGACGCGCATCAACGCGGAGCGCGAGGCGCGCCGTGGCACGTCGGATCCGACGTACCTCGTCTACGCGCTGGGCAAGAAGATGCTGATGGAGCTGCGCGAGGAGGCGAAGGTGAAGTGGGGCAAGGACTTCACCCTCCAGCGCTTCCACGACGCGGTCGTCTCCCACGGCTACCCGCCCGTGCCCATCGTCCGCCAACTGCTGCTGGGGGAGGACGCGGCGCCTTCCGCGTCCCGCTGAGCCGCGTCCTAGAGCTGCTTGCGGATCTCCGCCCGGTACTTCTGGATCTGCTCCCTGAGGAGCTTGTCGGAGTTGGACAGTCGCGCCAGCCGGGCTCGAACGTTCTCCACCGAGCCTGGCGCCGGGATGAGAGCGTCCGTCCTGGGGGCGCGCAGCTCGCGGTAGTCGCTGTCCATGAGGGTGGCCTTGCTGCCGGGTCGGAAATAATAGGAGGGCAGGTCGCCCTGCTTCAGGGCGACCAGGTTGCGCGTGAAGATCGCCGTCTCGGCGGACACGGGACCTTTCTGGCGCTCCTCGTCAGCCACCTCCAGCGCGCTGGCTTCCAGGCGCTCGAAGCTCTGCTCCATGGAGCGCAGGTTGTTCAGCGTGGCTGCCAGGTCCGCGGTGTTGATGAGGTGCCGGACGACGACCTCGCTGATGCGCATGGTCTCGAACCACTTGATGATCTTCACCGCGTCCGTGGCCAGACGGCGCATCATGAACTCGAAGCCGTTCAGGATCTCATCGCGATACTCCTTGGGCTCGATGAGTTCCTTCGTCTTGTCGGAGAAGACGCGGTTCTTTCCCTGCTCGATGTGGCCCGCCTTGCGCTCCAGATAGAACAACGACCTGTCATCCCAGCCCACGACGTAGGGGCCCGAGTGCTGGACCTGGAAGCCCGTCCCCGCGGAGTCGCCGCCCAGCAGGTTCGTGTCCGTCAGGCTCGTCACCTGTCCGAAGGCCATCTCCAGGTCGATGAGGTGCGGCTTGCCCTCGTGCGCGATGAGGTTGCTCAGGTGGAAGTCACGCAGCCCGAAGGTGAGGGCTATCGCCAGCAGTTGGCCGAAGACGCTGTAGAACAGCCGCGCCTGGGCCTTGTCGATGTACTGATCATAGGTGACGAACTCGATGTAGCCATAGGCCCGGAGGGTGCCCACCTTGCGCGGGAGGATCCGGTAGGTGGGCAACTGGAACTGCTCCTGGATCCCCGTGTTGAGCAGCTCCATCAGGCTGTTGGGACGGAAGGGCAGCTGCGAGAACTTCCCGGAGTTCTTCCGCATGTAGTCGCACCTTCCGACCAGGCAGAAGTCGATCATGACGTCCGAGGGCTTGTAGACGAGCCGCTTCGCCTTGCCCTCGCGCGTCTCGAAGGTGAGGAGGATCACCTGCTTGCCTCCCTTGTGCAGGTCGCTCCCGGACAGGTCCAGCTTCGTCAGCCGGACGATGCGGTCCTGCAGCTCCTTCCGGTCATCGACGAAGAGCTCCGCCAGCATCTCGAAGTCGTGCTCCAGGTTGTCGATGAGCTCATGGATGTTGGCGATGAAGTTGGTCGTGACGCGACGAAGGAAGCCGGCCGTCACCGGGTTGCCCGCGAGGAACTGTTCGACGTCCTGCTCGCTGATCGCGCTCTTCGCGTTCTGCCAGAGGGCGTAGAAGTTGCCCCCCTGGAACTGGAAGAAGCTCCGCACGGCCTGGTCGAACCCCGCCTTGCCGTTGACCTGCAACTTCTTCGCCCCCACGGCGGTGTTGATCGCGTTCGCCGCGCCCCCCACGGTGTACTGGCCGAGCAGGTCGCTCAGCCACTGGAGCAGGGCCACGTCATCGAAGGCATTGGCCACCCGGACCGGACTGCTCCCACGCGACACGCGGATGCGGTCATCGATGGCGCGCGCCGCGAGCCGCACGAACGGCAGATACAGCGGCGCCAGCAGGGGGAAGGCGTGCTGGAGGCCCGCCACCTTCGAGACCAGCGTACTGCTCCCAGAGGAGGGCTGTGAGGTGGAGGGCTTGGAGGTGGAGGGGGAGTCCTTCACCGGAGGGG
>NZ_RAWD01000439.1:0-6324 GCF_003612065.1 Corallococcus sp. CA047B | reverse complement strand
CAGCAAGGCAGTGAGGTGGAGCAAGGCAGCAAGCAGGACGCTGTACGGGGCTGTGCGACGGGATGGGGCAGTGCGCAGGTTGGGGGAGTTCGGCAATGCGGTCGCGGTACGCCGGACGGGAGTGAAGGGCAGGGACACACGCAGGGCATGTCGGTGCGGGGCAGTCGCGCTCGATCCTGATGGCAGTTCACGGGGACGCGGCCGCCGGTACTCGGCAGGGATCAAAGGCGGGAGTGGAGTGGCGGGTCGGGGGGAAGCAAGAGACGTCGGGTTCCGTGGATGGGTCGCTCTCGGGAGCCGGCGCGCCTCGCAAATCTCATCGCGGTGGACCGCGGTGTCTGGAACGGGGAGAAGCCTCATGGGAGCGGTGTCCATCGTCACCGCGGCATTGGTCGTCCTGTCGGCGCACACGGCCATTGCCCAGACGCAGGAACTGCGGCGCCGCACGAGTGATCCGGAACGCCTCGCACCCTTCGGTCTGATGCTCGACGCGGGCATGCCCGAAGGCGCGGGACTCTCCGCGGTCTTCCGGCCTTCGCCTCACGTCCGCCTGCACATCGGTGCCGCGCACAACGGATTGCGCGGTGCCGCGCGCGCGGGGCTCACGCTGCTGCCACTGCGCGGAACCTTCTCGCCGTCGCTGTCGCTGGAGCTCGGTCACGCGCAGGCCGCGAGCACCGAGACCCTCAACCGGCGACTCGCGGATCGCACGCTGCTGCCCGCCTCATCCATGGAGCGCGTGGGCTACTCGTACGCCAGCGCCCACCTGGGTCTGGAGTTCAACGCCACGCGGCGGCTCAGCTTCTTCGTGCGCGGCGGCATGAGCGTCATGGAGATGGCGGTTCCCAGCCTCCAGAAACTCGACGAACCGTTCCGCGACGCGCTGACGCCCGTGGAGACGAAGTCCTGGGGTATGCGCGCCCTGCAGCCGTCCGCGAAGCTCGGCTTCGCCCTCTTCTTCGGCTGACCTCGCGCGGCCGAGCAGGCGCTACGTCGCCGCCAGCCGCTTCGCGAGCACCTGTTCGAAGAACACCAGCGCCTGGTTCTCGGCCCAGAAGGACGGCCGGAGCAGGCTGCCCGCGACGAAGCCCACGTGGCCGCCGTACTCGGTCAACACCACGTGGATGAACGGGTTGTCCGGCGCCGACAGCGGAACCACCGGGGACTCCAGCATCGGATCGTCCGCGGCGCTCAACAGCAGCGTGGGCCGGCGGATGTCTCCCAGGTGGGGACCCGAGGACGCCTCCCGGTAATAGTGCGCCGCGTCCTGGAAGCCATGCATCGGTCCGGTGACGACGTCGTCGAACGCCCGGAGGGTGTACGCCGCCTGCATCCTCTTCAGATCGAACGCACCCGGGAATCGTTGGAGCTTCGCGCGGGACTTGCTCTTGAGCGTGCGCAGGAACCGCTGGCGGTAGAACCAGAGGAAGCTGTCCCCGCTGTCCAGCTTCCGGCAGCAGGCATCCAGATCATACGGCGCGCTGATGGACGCGGCGGCGACCACCGGGGCCGAGTCGCCCGTCTCCTCCAGGAGCCGGCACAACACGTTGGCGCCCAGGGAGAAGCCCACCGCGAGCATCGGACCGGTGATGCGCGCGCGCACGTCCTCCATCACGAGCAGCGTGTCGTTCGTGTCCCCGGAGTGATACGCCCGCGCCAGCCGGTTCGGCTCCCCGCTGCACGAGCGGAAGTTGATCGCCGTGGCGCCCCAGCCGCGCTTCGCCGCGCCCCGGAGCACCTCGGTGACGTAGCCCGCCTGGGAGGAACCCTCCAGGCCATGCAGCACCACCACGTGCGGCGCGCCCGTCGGACCATCGAAGCTGTCCAGGTCGACGAAGTCCCCGTCCGGCAATTCGCGCCGCTCCCGGCGCAGGGGTGGCGAACGGGTGGGCCGCGCGAGCGAGGCGAAGATGGTCTGCGCGTGCGCGCCGCGAAGTCCCGGCGCGGGAATGAACGGTTCGGTGGGTTGGAACTTCACGTCACGTCTCCCTGCACCCGGGCGCGTCCCGACAGGCCCGCCACCGCCCGCGCCGCTCGCATGGAGGCGCAGCCGGAGGTCCTCACGGCCTCCGCCTCGCCGGTGAGCTGGAACAGGGCCAGGTAGTTGTGCACGCGCTCCTCCAGCGTGGGCGCTTCGATGCGGCGGCACACCTCATCCGCCGCGTAGTCCCGGCACACCTGGGGCCTCCGCTCGTAGACGGTGCACAGGTTGTCCGCGTCCAGGTGCGGGCAGCGAAGCCCCAGGGGCTTGTCCAGCGCGGCGATGTCCGGCGCCACGCAGCAGGCGCCACAGCAGGTGCACTCCATGCAACTCCCTCAGCGGCGGATGGCCTTCTCGACCTTGCCCAGGTTCGTCACGGTGAGCGTGACGCCCTGGCCCTTCTTCCACCCGAGGAACTCGTCCTCGCGCGTGGGCTCCACCACGTGTTCCTTCACGCCGTCGTCGTCATAGCGCACGCTCACGCGGTAGGACTCCTCGCGTCGCACCCGCTCGTTCGTTCCGGCCGTCAGCTCCGGCCAGCGCGGCGCATCCTCGGTGCCCTTCAGCTCCCGCTGATCCACCTGCTTCCACGCGTACGTGTCGTAGGTGCACTGCTGCGAATAGACGGGCTCGTTGCGGTAGCGCGTCTCCGTCTGGCAGTCCTCGTAGGACTCGTTGCAGTACTTCGTCTCGTCGTGGCAGATCTCCTCGGCGAAGCCGTTGCCCTTGTCGCGGCGCCGGCACTTCTCCTCGGTGCCACACGCCACCTTGCGGGTCTTCGTCCGGCACACGCGCTCGGTGCCATCCGCGACCCTGCGCGTGCCGCGCTGGCGGGACACGCAGTCGCGGATGTTCGTGACGCCCGGCACCTCGCCCGCGCCGTTCACCGGCATGCGCGGGGCGGTGGTGCTCAGCTCATCCCGCCAGCCCGTGCGGGCCTCCGGGAGGAAGCGCTCCTGCACCACGGCGCGACGCCAGCTCGTGGCGGTGACCTCTCCCTTGAAGTCGTGCGTCAGGTTGCCCCACGCGCCTATCGCGCAGGTGCCGAAGCAGCACGAGCCCAGGACGCCCGCGACGATGAGCGCGATCTTCTTCCAGTTGCTCGGCTTGGGCGCGGGCTTCGGCGGCGGCTGGGGGGACAGGTCCGCGATGCGCGCGGCCTTCGCATCCGAGCCGCGTTCGGCGGAGCACTGCCGGCACGCCTTGGCATCGCCCCGGTTGGAGGCGCCGCAGTAGGCGCAGAACCAGTCCTCGCCCGCGCCGGCCAGGTCCAGCGCCTGTTCGTCGGTGACGCCCTCGCGGGTGGACCTGCCGGAGGCCGCGTCCACGTCACCGAAGTCGAACTCCGACTCCTTGCCCGTGAGTTCGCGCGGGTTGTTGCACGAGGGGCAGTTCTTGTGGCGCGCGGGGATGTTCTTCGCGCCGCAGGACGTGCAGTTCCAGGTGCCCTCGATGATGCGCCTTCGTTCCGCCATGGGGGCGCATCCTAGGGGACCTGTCGCCTCCTGACACATCCGGGTTAGGGTCTCCGCCCATTCCCACCGGGCCGGAGGTGGGGAGCCAGGCCGGTTTCCAGGACGGAAACGCGGAGGTTCCCATGTCTCGTCGGACGCTGGATGTGATTCCGAAGCATCGGATGCTGCGCCGCACCCTCTACGGCCTGCTGTTGGCCGCGCCCCTGCTGCCCCTGGGGGTGGGCTGTGGAAACGGGGAGGGTTGTGGCGATGGCCCCACCTCCCTCAGTGGGGGACTCATCGCGCTCAACGCGGATGGGAGCCTTCCGAGCAATCCGTCCTGCGACAGCTGCCCCGACCAGGGTGAGGACGGTGCGCAGCCCACCGGCTGCTTCGCGAAGGAGTCGTCGTCCGTGGGTAGGGCGGAGTTGCTGTGCAGCTATGTCACCTGCTCCAACGACGGTCGTCGGCCGGAGGGGCTGCGGGAGGCGCTCGTGTCGGAGTCCGGCGGGGCCATGGGCGCGCTCTTCGCGCATGCGGCCTGGCTGGAGGCGGCATCCGTGCCGGCGTTCCTGCGGCTCGCGGACGAGCTCAAGGCGCACGGGGCGCCGGAGGCCCTGGTGAAGGCCGCGCGTCGCTCCGCGGGAGACGAGGTCCGCCACACCCGTGCGATGCAGTCGCTCGCCGAGCGCCATGGCGCGCTCCTGCCCGACGTGGACCTGCCGCCCTTCCAGGCCCGTTCGCTGGAGGAGATGCTCCTGGAGAACGCGGTCGAGGGCTGCGTGCGTGAGACCTTCGGGGCCTTCGTGGCAGGCTGGCAGTCGCGCACCGCGCAGGACCCCGAGGTGCGCGACACGCTGCGCGCCATCGCGAGGGATGAAGTGCGCCACGCGGAGCTGGCGTGGGCCGTGGATGCGTGGGCCCACCAGGAGCGACTGACGCCGAGGCAGCGGGCGCGGTTGCTCCAGGCGCGGCGGGATGCGCTGCGCGTCCTGGGAGAAGAAGTGGAGGGGCACCGGCCGCCGGAGCAGCTCATCCGCGAGGCGGGGATGCCTTCCCGAGAGCAGGCCCTGACCCTGTTCCAGGGCCTCGCGGGACTGGTGGCGTAGTCACCGGAAACGTGCCGCCGCCCCGCGCCGCGTTCACCGCGCTGGCGGCGGAACGCCCGCGCTCCGCCCTCACGCACCGGCTGCTGACGGCGGCGGTGCGGCCGTGACGTCACACCCAGAGGGCGCGAGGGAAGGGGACCTCCGGCGCGGGGGGCATGCCCTCGCGCAAGGGCCGCAGCATGGGCAGCGACCCGTCCCGCTGCACGCGCACGGTCCCGGGCACGCCCGCGAGCAGCGGCGCCGTCGCGGCTTCCTCCCACCACACCACGCGCTTGAGCCCCGCGTGGTGTGCCACACGACGCGCCTCCGCGAGCAGGGCCTCCGCGTCCGACGCGTCCCGCGCATCCAGCATCAGCACCACCAACTCGCCGTAGCGGGCCATCATCGTCCACAGCGCAGTGGAAGCACCCACCACCGCGCCGCACGTCCGGGGCCGGGGCCTGTCCAGCAGCTCCGCGTAGATGCGCTCCCGCTCCAGGTGCCAGTCCACCTGCGAGGCCGTCGGCCACAGGTAGAAGGGCACCTGGGGCCGGCGCATCCGCTCCAGCGCCCGCGCCACGTCCGTCTCCTGAAGCCCCCCGTCCTCCGTGCGTCCCCCCGGCGCTTCCGAAGCGTCCAGGTGCCAGTCCCACGCCGGCACCTCCACGTACCCGGAGCGGCGATACAGCGGCGCCCCGACGTCGGAGAACAGGACGACGGAATGCGGACGCGGCGCCACGCGCTCCAGCTCCAGGGCCACCGCGTCCATCAACCGCGTGGCATGTCCCTGGCCGCGCAGGTGGTCCTCGGTGAAGACGCTGGCGATGGCATAGCTGTCGCCCTGCGCGAAACGCCCATCCCCGCCGCGCAGGAAGCTGTCGGTGCGGAAGGTCTCGCACGAGGCCAGCACCGCGCCGTCGTCTCCCAGCCACAGCCAGGTGCTCATGGCCTCGCGGCTCCACGGGTGGGCCCGCAGCCGCGCCTCGCGCTCCTGGTACTGCGGCACGCTCAGCGGGGAACCCCACGCGGCATGGGTGACGGCGTCGCGCGCGGCCTTCTGCGCGTCGGTGGCGAGTGCGAGGGGCATGGTGCCGCGCAGGCTAGACGCGAGGCGCGCCCCGGCGCGAGCGCTACAGCCGCGTGCTGTACGGGAAGCGGAAGTGGAACTGCAGGTACGCCTGCCCCACGTGGAAGATGCCGTCGCCCAGCTTGTCCGGCAGGCCCAGTCCGCCCAGCTCCTGCGGCACGTAGAAGGTGGACTCCCAGCCCACGCTGATGAGGAAGCTCTTCGCCAGCTGGAACTCCAGGTCCGCGCCCACCTCCGCGCCGGGCCGGAGGAAGTGCGTGTCCGGCAGCGTGTCGGAGAAGATGTACGCGTACGACAGCACCAGCCCCGCGCCCACCGTGAAGCGCACCGGACTGGACGACAGCGGCAGCCCCAGGCCCAGCGGCTTGAACGTGATGCCGTACATCCCCGTGTCGCGGTACTTCGGCGAGATGATGAACGAGTCCGGGATGAAGATGGACGGCGAGACGCGGATCTCCTCCACCTTCGTGGCCTGCTTGCGGTAGCGGTTCGGGATGACGCGCTGGTTCTTGCGCAGCCACTCCTTGTCCAGCACCGCGTCCACCGACAGCTTCAGCCCCGTGTGGATGGGTTGATCCTCGAAGACGGGCCCGAAGAACATGAACACCGCCGGGCCCACGCCCACGTCCACCGGCACGGTGACCTTCTGGGCCGCCGGAGCCAGGGCGGGCCACAGCAGCAGGGTGCTCAGCCTGTCTCTTATACCCATCTCCG
>NZ_RAWD01000438.1:0-6328 GCF_003612065.1 Corallococcus sp. CA047B | reverse complement strand
CGCCGCGGGGGCTGCTCCCGTCGGACGGGGCGCGGCTCCGGGACCCGCCGTGGGGGCCGCGCCAGCGGGACGGGGCGCCGCGCCAGGGCCCGCCGTGGGCGCACCGGGACCGGCGATGGGTGCACCGGGCGCGGCGCCGGATCCGCCAGGGCCCGCGACGGGGATACCTGGGCCGGCGATGGGCGCACCGGGAGCAATGCCGGAAGCACCAGGACCCGCGATGGGCGCACCGGGACCGGCGACAGGGACACCCGGACCGGCCCCATGCGCGCCAGGACCCGCGATGGGCGCACCAGGACCGGCCACCGGGGCTCCAGGCCTCGTGGGTGCTCCGGGCTGCGCGGCGGCGGGCGCTCCACCGGGGGCCGCGCCTTGCGGCGGAACGGCACTGGCGGGCCTCGCGGCGGCGGCCGTGGGACCCGCGGTGGACGGAGGCGGGGGCGCCGCCTGCGTGCGCGCGGGCGCCGCGAACGACACCGCGTTCAGCTCCTTGAGCAGGAACGCGAGGCGCAGCAGGTGATCCGCGTCCTGCGGGACGTCCTGGAGCAGCTGCCCCAGCGAACGCACGCCGTCGATGAACGCGAGCGCGCGCACCTCATGCGGCGTCAGGCGCAGGTCACTGGCCGCCACGCGTCCCCCGGACTTCATGATGGGCAGCGCGAGGACGTGGTTGAGCCGGCGCTTGAGGTCCGTCGTCGGGATGCGGCGCACCTGGTCGCTGAGCACGGCCCAGCGGTTGCCCAGCGGCATCGCCTTCGCCGAAGGCAGGTCGCGCGCCTCGAAGGTGAAGGTGCCGGACTCCGCGCGCAGCGCCTTGCCCAGGATGCCCAGGCCCCGCTGCGCCAGCTGCGTGAAGGCCGTGGCCGGCTGGAGGATGCCCAACCCGAAGAGCGCCGCGAGCAGGTCCCCGCCGAAGCGCTCCCGCGAGCCCTCCGCCTGCTGGAGCTGTTCGGCCGTCAGGAGCCGCGCCCCCATCAGCGACGCCCCGAGCCCATCCTCCGCGTGCGACGAGTCCACGAACTCCGGATTGCCCTTGCGGAAGTGGATCGACAGCGTGCGGTCCGAAAGCACCAGCGTCAGCAGGCCGGTGTGCTCGCCCGCCGCGATGCGCCCGTAGAGCTGCACCGGCGAGGTCTGCTGGAGCTGGCCCTGGGGCGGCACCGTGGTGGTGCCGTCATCCTGCGGCTGCGGCGGCTGCGGCGGTGGCGCGACCGGACGGGCCGCCGCGGAGGGCGCTCCGACGACGGGGGCTCCCGGCCGGGGAGGCGCGCCAGGGCCCGCGGCCTGCGTGGCGATGGGGCGCCCGGAGGCATCGACCCCCGCGCGGACCGCCGGTGCCGGCCCCCGCATCGCGCCAGGCCCGGCCGTGGGACCGGGACCCGCGCGCGGCGCGTTGACGGCGCCGGGACCCGCCATGGGCGCGGCCACCGGACCCGCCACGGGCGGCTGGGAGACAGGACCGGGGGGGGGCGGGGCGACGGGCGCGGATTGCAGCAGCGACGCGGGCGCGCCATCCCCCCACAGCTCCCGGGGGAAGACGTCACGCACTTCGGGGAAGCGCCACGGAAAGGCGAACTGCAGGCCGTCGTTGGAGACCTGGATCCTGCCCTGGATGGCGCCACTGTCGATGAGCAGCTCGATGGTGGGCGCGGTCAACGGCCCCCACGTGGTGCCCCGATCGTTGCGGACCCAGTACTGCCGGACCTCACCCTCCGCCATGTGCCGTCCTGCTCCCAATCCCGCCAGTGCCGGGATGGCGCAATTTTACCGCCGCCTCCCCGAAGGTCCAAGCACACGACCACCGGGGGGAGACCGGCGGGTGTCGAATCAAGGCGCGGCGCCGTCCAGCGCGGCCAGACCCACGCTGGCCAGGCACGCCGCGTCGGCCTGCTGCTCGGCGGGCGGGTCGAAGCAGTACACCTCGCTGTCGAACACCTTGCAGATGCCCGCCGGGGTGCCCGCGCACGCCACCTTGCCGTACGCCGTGGTGCAGTTGAAGCCGCACACCGGGCCCGTCTCGCTCAGCTTGCACTGGGGCGTGGGCAGACCTTTCCCCCACGCGCAGAGCGCCGCGGGCGTCGGGTCGAAGCAGGTGAGGCTGCCGTTCTGGGCCTTGCACACGCCCACGGGCGTCTTCGCGCAGCGCACACCTTCGGAAGCGTTCACGCAGTTGAAGCCGCACGCCATCTGCAGGCCGTTGCTGACGCACTGCGCGCGCGGCACCTGCTTGCCGTACACCGCGAACACCGCGGCGGGCGGGTCGAAGCACGTCACGTTGCCGCTCTGGCTCTTGCACACGCCCGCGGGCGTCCGGGCGCACTTCACCTTGCCGAAGTCGGTGACGCACGAATAGCCACAGCCCACCACCCCGTCGATGGTCTTGCACTCGGACTCTGGCAGCGCGGCGCCGTACGCCTTCACCACGTAGGCGGGCGGGTCGAAACAGGAGGCCTGTCCGTCGATGACCGTACAGCGGCCCTGGAGCGTCTGGGCGCACCGCACCCGCCGTCCATCCGACTTGCACGCGTAGCCACAGGACACGTGCCCGTCGATGGAGCGGCACGTGGCGGTGGACGCGTCAGGCGGAGAGGGCGGCGCGGCCAGCGTCAGTGCCAGCACGGTCATCAAGGTCGCGAGCATGACCGCATTGACCCCCAAGCTTCAGCGTGACGCAAGCAACCGGCCAGGACGGCCTGTCGCGGGGGTGATAAGCGGGCGCCACCCGCTGGGAGGCGGGCCTCACGTGGACCTGGATGTCGGCGCGTTGAAGCTCCTGCTGCTCTGTCTTGCCGCGTTGAGCGCGGGCTTCGTGGATGCCATCGCGGGAGGCGGCGGGCTCATCACGCTGCCGGCGCTGCTGACGGCGGGCTTTCCCGCGCACATCGCGCTGGGCACCAACAAGGGCCAGTCCGTGTTCGGCTCGGGCGCGGCGCTGGTGCGCTTCGCCCGCGCGGGGCTCGTGGACAGGCGGCTCGCGAAGGTGACGTTTCCCTTCGGCCTGATGGGCGCGTTCGGCGGCGCGGCGCTGGTGCTGCTCTTGCGTCCGGAGGTGCTCAAGCCGCTGGTGCTGGTGCTGCTCATCGCGGTGGCGGTGTTCCTGGCCTTCCGCCGCACGCCGCCGAAGCGCGACGGCGTGGAGCCCTCACCCCGGCCGCGGGCGCAGGCCATCGGCGCGCTCATCGCGCTTTGCATCGGGACCTATGACGGCTTCTTCGGCCCGGGCACCGGCACGTTCCTCATCGTGGCCTTCTCGTCGCTGCTGGGCCACGGGCTGGCGCGGGCGTCCGCGGACGCGAAGGTGGTGAACTTCGCCTCCAACCTGGCGTCGGTGGCGCTCTTCGCGCTGAAGGGCGTGGTGCTGTGGAAGGTGGCGCTGCCCATGGCCGCGGCGCAGTTCACTGGCGCGTGGCTGGGCGCGCACGTGGCGGTGAAGGGCGGCGACAAGCTGGTGCGCATCGTCGTGCTGGGGGTGGTGGCCGCGCTGGTGCTCAAGCTGGGGCACGACGTGTGGGGCACCTGGACGGCGGCCTGAACGCCGTCCCGGCGGGACTTCAGCCGATGTGCACGAGCAGCGAGTGGCCGCGCTTCGCCACGGCAGCGGTGAACTTCCGCAGCTCCACGAAGTAGGAGAGCAGCTCCTCCAGCGGATCCACGTCCTCCGCCGGCTCCTCTTCCTCCCAGGTGCCGGGGTAGATGTCCTCCGCCTGGAGCCGCGCCGGGTCGAAGCGCTGGCGCAGCGTGTCCTCGGACACCTTCTTCAGCGCCTCCGCCAGGGCCTTCACCCCGGCCGCGTCGAACACGCGCGCGGTGCCTTCATCGGACGGGATGTCGCCCACGTCCTCGCCGCCGCGCACCAGGAAGTCCAAGGGCGGGGTGCCTTCCCACGCGGTGCCGGTGAGCAGGAACTGGAGGCCGTGCCACGCCTCGCCGATGTCCAGCTCCAGGAACGCCGCGCCCTTCGCGTCGCCGAAGTCCTCCTCGTCCTCCAGGAAGGCCTCCAACTGCTTGGGGGCCTTGCGCAGGGCCTGGAGCTGCGTCTCGGTGGCGCTGCGCAGCGTGCAGAGCATGTCCATGGGGCTTGAACCTCGGGGCTGCGCGGAGCGGGGAAACGGGTGGGTTACTCCACCACGACGAGCTTCGCGTTGTTCTCCACGGCGGTGCCTTCCCTGGCGAACACCTCCGTCACCTTGCCGGCCTTGGGGCTCTTGAGCTCGTTCTCCATCTTCATGGCCTCCACGACCACGAGCCCCTGGCCTTCGGTGACCTCATCACCGACCTTGACCAGCACCTTCACGACCTTGCCGGGCATGGGCGCGAGGATGGTCTGCTTGCCCTCGACGGAGAAGCCGCCGGCCGCCGCGCGCATCCGCAGCTTGCGCTCGTCCGCCACGTCCACGCGGTTCACCTGCCCGCGCACCAGGGTGCCGATCTCGTCGCCGTTCTCCTCGAACTCGACGTTGTACGACTGGCCGTCCACCAGCAGGGACAGCGTGCCCTGCTCCACGGACAGCGCGTCCACCTGGTACGTCTTGCCGTTCAACGTGAGCCGGTAGCGGTCCTGGCCCAGGGACTCCAGGTCCACCGCCACCGCTTCCTTCTGGCCCTGCTGCTTCGTGAAGTAACGCATGGGGAAAAGGTCCTTCCGAAAGGCTTGCGCAAGGAAGACGGCTTCAGCGGCGGCGGCTCTTCAACGCCAGACGCCACGGGCTGATGCGGCCATTGCCCGCCCCGCCGCCCGCGCCCGAGGGCAGCGTCTTCGCGCGCTTCTGGTCGCGCTGGAAGGCGTGGAGCGTGCTGGCGAGCAGCGCCACCTCGCTCAAGCCGGTGTCCTCGCTGCCCAGCAGCGCCGTGTGCTCGCGCGTGAGGAAGCTGGTGTCGTAGTCGCCGCCCACGAACTCCGGGTGCGACAGGATGCCGTTCAGGTAGCGGATGTTGGTGGTGATGCCCTTCACCACGTACTCGGACAGCGCCCGCTTCGCCCGCGCGATGGCCTCCGCGCGCGTGGGCGCCCACACGGACAGCTTGGAGATCATCGGGTCGTAGAAGTTGGGCACCGTGAAGCCCGCGAACACGCCCGAGTCATCCCGCACGTTCGGTCCGCCCGGCACGCGCAGGTACGTAATCTTGCCGGGGCTGGGCATGAAGTTGCGCGACGGGTCCTCCGCGTACACGCGCACTTCAATGGCGTGACCGCGCGGCTCCGGCGCTTCGAACAGGGGCAGCTTCTCCCCTTCCGCGGCGCGGATCTGCATGGCGACCAGGTCCAGGCCCGTCACCCACTCCGTCACCGGGTGCTCCACCTGGAGCCGGGTGTTCATCTCCAGGAAGTAGAAGTTGCGGTGCACGTCCACCAGGAACTCCACCGTCCCGGCGCCCACGTAGTTGACGGCCTTGGCCGCCTTCACCGCGACCTCGCCCATCTTCGCGCGCAACTCCGGCGTGAGGATGGGGCTGGGCGTCTCCTCCACCACCTTCTGGTGACGGCGCTGCGCGGAGCACTCGCGCTCGTTCAGGTGGATGGTGTTGCCGTACTGGTCGGCGAAGACCTGGATCTCGACGTGGTGGGGCTTCTCCAGGTACTTCTCGATGTAGACCGAGTCGTTGCCGAAGGAGCTCATCGCCTCGCTCTTGGCGGAGCGCCACGCGGAGTCGAAGTCGTGCAGGCCCTCCACCCGGCGCATGCCCTTGCCACCGCCGCCGCCGGCGGCCTTGAGCATGATGGGGAAGCCGATCTTCTGCGCGTACTCGCGCGCTTCCTCGGGCGTGTGGATGGGTTCGGTGGAGCCCGGGACGACGGGCACGCCGGCCTTGATCATGTTGGCGCGCGCGCGGGTCTTCTCGCCCATGGCGTCCATGGCGGCGGCGGGCGGACCGATGAAGGTGATGCCGGCCTTCTCACAGGCGCGCACGAAGGACGCGTTCTCGGAGAGGAAACCGTAGCCGGGGTGGATGGCGTCCGCGCCGGACAGCTTCGCGACCTCCAGGATCTTCTCCTGGACCAGGTAGCTCTCCCGCGAGGGCGGGGGACCCACGAGGAAGGCCTGGTCGGCGGTGCGCACATGGAGCGCGGAGCGATCTGCCTCGGAGTACACGGCCACCGTGGCGATGCCGAGCTCCTTGCAGGTGCGCATTACCCGGATGGCGATCTCGCCGCGGTTGGCGACGAGCACTTTGCGGATTTTGGGCATGTGCGCCCCTGTACCATGGGGCGCCCCTGTTTGCCCGCCCCTACTTGCGCAGGTTGAGGTACTGGTCCATCAGCTGCTTCGCCTGGGCCAGCTTCGCTTCCACGAAGCGGTCATCCTCGTCCGGCTCCGGGGGCTGGGGC
>NZ_RAWD01000437.1:0-6341 GCF_003612065.1 Corallococcus sp. CA047B | reverse complement strand
ACGCGGAGCCATGGGGAGATCCGGGATCACCTCGGGCGCGGGGAGGGCGGCGGCAGAAGCCCCGCCCGTCCTGCCGTGCACGGTGACCGGACTCATGCCCGTCCGGCTCACGCGCCCAGGCAGACCGTAGGTCCCCGTGCCCGCTCCGGTGGCGGGCGCCGCCACCGCCGCGAACTCCGGGTCCGTCGGACGCGCGGCCGAAAGCGTGGCCAGCGTGGGGATGCGCATCTTCTCCGTGTAGCGCTCCTCCCCGAAGTGGCTGCGCAGGAACGCCCCGAGCGCTGGCGCACCGGCGGCCCCGCCCTGCGACTCCACCGCGAAGGCCTCCAGCGCGTCCGCGAAGTCGTCCGCGGTCGCGTACCGGTCCTCCGGCTTGAAGGCCATCGCCTTCAGGATGATGGCCTCCAGGCCCTCCGGCAGGTCCGGCCGCAGGGCGCGCGGCTTCTCGAAGTCGCCCTGCAACAGCGCGTTGAGCACCGCCAGGTCGTTCTCTCGCGAGAAGGGCCGCACGTGCGTGACGGCCTCGTAGAGGCTGACGCCCAGCGAGAACACGTCCGCGCGGTGGTCGACCTCCTTGCCCTGCGCCTGCTCCGGCGCCATGTAGATGTACTTGCCCTTCACCACGCCGGTGCGCGTCTGCACCAGGCGCGACTCGGCCTTGGCGATGCCGAAGTCCAGCACCTTCACCTGGCCCTGGTACGTCACGTACAGGTTGGAGGGCGACACGTCCCGGTGCACCACGTGCAGCGGCTGGCCCTGCTCGTTGGTGAAGGTGTGCGCGTAGTGCAGGCCCCGCGCCGCGTCGATGAGCACCCGCAGCACCGCCGGAATGGGCACGTACTGACGCCGCCGGCCCGCGAGCCGCAGCGTCGTGGAGAAGTCCTCGCCCGCGAGGTACTCCATGCAGATGTAGTAGCAGCCCTCGATGAAGCCCAGCTCGTGGATCTGGATGATGTGCGGATGCGACAGCTTCGCCGCGAGCCGCGCCTCGTCGCGGAACATCTCCACGAAGTCAGGGATGGCCGACAGCGCCGGCAGCATCCGCTTGAGCACCACGTTGCGCTCGAAGCCATCCGCGCCCAGCAGCTTGGCGAGGAAGATCTCCGCCATGCCTCCCTCGGCCAGCTTGCGCACGAGGACGTACTGGCCATAGGGCTGCAACAGCGGCGCGGACGAGGCCCCGGCGGGATCCGGGATGGGAACGGTGGGCTGGGGGGGTGCCATTGCCTCAAGGCCCTCGCGTTTTCAGGGTGCGCACCGTGAGTACGTCCGGGGCACCGGGACGCGTCATCTTAAACACCAGAAGGGGGGGCGTTCCCATGGGGGACACCCACGTATCGAAGCGGTGCTTGCCGTCCAGGGGCACGGCCCGTCCGTTGATGGACAGGCGAGCATCCACGGGCGCGACTCCCGCCGCACGCACCTTTTCCGCCGCGGCTGTCCCCTGACGCGGGCTGTCGACGACGAGCTTCACCACCGAGTTGTCGTAGACCAGCTCCAGCTTGTTCATCCGCCCGCCCTTGAGCGCGGCCCCCGCCTGCGACAGCGGCGTGACGGACCACAGGTAGCTGCCCTCGCCCAACGCCCCCGCCTCCAGCGCCGCGCGCGTCTCCGGCACCGTGCGCTGGACCACGGGCGTCGTCAGCGCGCCCGCCTTGTACACCGCCACGCGGTAGGTGCTGGCCTGCGGCTCCGCGCCGTAGGTGAACGTCACCGCCGGAGGCTTGTCCTGGTAGAAGATGGTCGTCTTCTCCGGCCCCTCGGGCACCACGTTGCGCACCCGCGCCAGTGCGTTCGTGCGCGACTCCGGCGCGAAGTACGCACTGCCGGAAGCCACCGGGGTGCCATCCTCCTTCTTCACCCGCCAGTGGAGCGTGCCCCGCGCCGGCGCCGACACGTTGACGGAAGGGCGGTGCACCCGGCCCCAGAGCACCCGGCGCGTGAAGCCCGCGTCCAGCGCCGCCTCCACCACCGCGTCCCCCTCCCCTTCCCAGGTGAGCGCCACCTCGGAGAGGCCCCGGTGATACACCTCCGCGCCCTCGCCCGGCCCCACCGCGACCGCCGCCGCCTCCAGGGCCTCCACCTTCGCCGTGCCGTCGTTGCCCACCGTGGCGCGCTCGCCCGCGCGCAGCGCCTGCCGCGTGTCGCCCCGCCGCAACGTCACGTCGCCCGTGTGCGCCGCCACCAGGAAGCCGGAGCCGGTGCGCCGGATCTCAAGCTTCGCCGCGCCGCCCCCCTCCAGCGTCATCTCCGGGAGCACCACGCGGCTGGTGCGCCCCGTGGCCAGTTGCACGGCCAGCATGCCCTGCAACAGGTTGACGCGCGCCTCGTCGGTGACGCCCTCCTGCCCCGCGCCCTCCAGCACCGCCTCCGCGCCAGGGGACAGCGTCAGGAGCGAGCCGCTGTCCTTGAGCGACAGCACCGCCTCGCCGCCCTTCGCCCGCACGCCGTCGCCGAAGGTGAGCACCTCGCCCTCGCGGCGCACCTTGCGCCAGCGGCCGGTGGCCTTCGACTTCACCTCCGCGGCGCCTCCCGACGGCGCGCGCACCGTCACCGCGATGGGCGCCAGCTCCACGATGCGCGGGGCCGCGGGCACCACCTCCGCGCGCTCGCGCGTCAGGTCCACCGCGTCACCCTGGGCCGCCTTCAGCGTGCGCCCATCCTTGGACACCAGCTCGATGGCGCCCAGCATCACCTCCACCCGGGCCGAGTCCTCCGCCACCGCGACCTTCACCTCCGACGGCTCCGAGCCCACGCGCGTGAGGCCGAAGGGCGTGAGGATGTTCAGCGTCACCTTGGAGCCCGCGCCGGCCGCGCTGCCACCCGCCGGCACGCGCGACAGCACGATGCCGCGCTCCACCTTCATCACCACGCCCGTGGAGTCCGAGCCCAGCGCGAAGCGGCCCTCGCGGCCCACCTCCACCGTGCGGCCTCCGGGGAAGCGCACCACCGCGGAGCCCTGGTCGCCCGTCTCCACCGCGTCGCCCGCGAGCAGGGGCCCGGGCACCGCCGGCCCCACCTTGCCCCCGCGCTCCAGGCGCACGTCGCCGGTCAGCCCCTCCAACTGGGCCAGCGGCGCTGCCGCCGCTCCCGCGTCCACCTCCGCCACCGGCGCGGGCTTCG
Organism: Corallococcus sp. CA047B; assembly: GCF_003612065.1. NCBI lineage: Bacteria > Pseudomonadati > Myxococcota > Myxococcia > Myxococcales > Myxococcaceae > Corallococcus > Corallococcus sp. CA047B. Next base: position 3,218 of record NZ_RAWD01000437.1, on the reverse strand, counting down.
GAGCTTCCTCGCGCTCACACCCCGCGCAGCCGGAGACGAGGACGAGCAGCGACAGCGCCAGGATGCGGACAGGACTCACTGAAACCTCGGCAACGGACGGGCGGCACGCAGGAAGAGAGACCCCGCGGACTTACCGGGCCTTCGGGAACAAATCGACGTTGAAGATGGCCTGCTCGCCGTCGCGCACGGTGACGGACTTGGTCTGCGGCAGATACCCCTTCGCGGACAGGGTGATGCGGTACGTACCGCCCCGGACGCGCGCCGTGAAGCTTCCGGCCTTGTCCGTGCGCGTGCGCACCTTCGCCTGGGGGATGGACACCGTCGCCACCAGCGGCTGTCCGCTCCGCGCGCTGCGCACCTGCCCCAGGAGCGTGGCCAGCTCGCCCTTGCGCTCCTGGGACAGCACCACCACCAGCTCAGACGCCTGCCCCGCCACCACCACCGCGGCCTCCTCCGCCGCGCGGAAGCCCTGCGCCGACACGGAGACGGCCACCGGCCCGGGCACGAGCCCCTCCAGCAGGGCCTCCCCCTTCAGGTCCGTGCGCACCTCGGTGGTGCCCGCGGTGAGGCGCACGCCCGGAAGCGGCACGCTGTTCTTGCCCTGCACCACCTTCACCTTGAGGGACCCGGTGGGCGGCGCCTTCTTGCGCAGGAGGATCCGCAACGGCGCGTTCTCCCCGGAGCCGCTGACGGTGGCGCGCTCCGTCACCTCCTCATAGCCCTCCACGCTCACCTGCGCGGACTGGGCGCCGGAGGGCAGGAGGGCGCGCACCTCTCCCTGCGCGTCCGTCACCAACTCCTCGCTCGTGCCGGGCGTCCTCAAGGAGGGAACGCGCACCCGGGCCCCCGCCAGCGGCGCGCCCGTCTCCGCGTCCACCACCCGCATCGGGACGAAGCCCTGCGTCGGCCCCTCCACGGGACGGGAGCCGCGCGCGTCGTCGCGCCACGCCAGCTCCAGCGCCAGGCCAATCCGCCGCAGCCGCTGCTCGGAGCGCAGGCCCGTGTCCGTCAGCGTCATCGTGTCGTGCGCCTGCTGCACGTCCAACAGCAGCGTCCCGGTCCACTGCTCGCGGATCATCACCGGGTGCAGCAGCGCCGCCCCGACGACGTAGCCCTTCGAGGACGCCTCCAGCCCCCCCGCGGCGTGCGCGGAGAGCGTCAGCGGCACCTCCCCCCGCGCCTCCAGTTGGAAGTCCGCCGGCAGCGCCACGCGCACCCGGCCGGACACCAGCGCCGCGTGCCGCACGCCCCGCTGCAACACCGGCGCGGACGGAAACCCACCGAACAGCGGCAGCTGCGCGAAGCCGTAGCCCGCGCCCAGCTCCAGCCGCACCGGCCCCAGGAACAGGCGCCCGCGCGGCCCCACCGAACCGCGCGCGAGGCTGCCGCCCGTCACCCGCACCGACGCGTCCTTCAGGTCGAACGCCTCCCGCTGGAGATCCAGCTGAACGCCCAGGGAGCGGCCCACCGGCCCCGTCCCCCAGCCCGTCAACGTCAGCGCGCCATCGTTGGGCGTCACACCCTTGTAGGTGAGCCCGGGCCCTACATCCACCTGCTCACCCTGGCGCACGGACAGGCCGTAGCGCAGCCGCAGCGAGGCGCGCTCCGGCTCCAGGGGCTCGGCCCTGGCGGCCCGGTGGCAGAGCAGCGCCAGGAGGAGGAAGAGCAGGCGCGGAAGGATGTCGGTGAGGGGGATCGGGCGGCGCAAGGCCCGGCGGAGTATAGAGAAGGAGGGCAGGTGTCCCAACCCGCGATGCCGTCATTCCTTCAAGAAGCGGCGCGGATCACGGCTGGCTTCTTGCTGGAGTGGAACTGCTTTGCTAAGCATGACGACGGTCGGTAGCGCCTCGTCTAACCTCCGGGATTCACTCCAGAAACATCGGAGCGCCGCCGTGAGCGGGGCGAGCGAACGCTGAGGAGCGCATACGCCCATGGGCACGCAACTGGTGATGTACGAAGAGGAGTTCACCAAGATCAACGCCGTTTGCGACCGGCTCACGAAGGACGCGAACGCGAAGGTGGTCTTCCTCGTCGACAAGAACGGCCAGCTCATCTCCTCGGCGGGCCAGACGCAGAACATCGACACCACGTCGCTGGCGTCGCTGACGGCGGGCAACGTGGCGGCCATGGGTGGACTGGCGAAGCTCATCGGGGAGAACGAGTTCCCCAACCAGTTCCATGAAGGGGCGAAGGACAGCCTCTACATGACCATCGTCGGCAGCCGGGTGGTGCTGGTCGTCATCTTCGACAACCGCACGAGCCTCGGTCTGGTGCGCCTGCGCATCAAGAAGGCCAGCGACGAGCTGACGAAGATCTTCGAAAGCCTCGTGAAGAAGACCGACAGCCCCGGAGCCGGTTCGCCGTTCGCCGAGATCTCCGACGACGATATCGACAACCTCTTCAGCGAGTAACCCGGGAAGCCATGTCCTTCATCAATTACTCATCCCGCGAAATCAACTGCAAGATTGTCTATTACGGGCCGGGGCTCTGCGGGAAGACCACGAACCTCCAGTACATCTACAACAAGACGGCGGCCGACACGAAGGGCAAGCTGATCTCCCTCTCCACGGAGACGGACCGCACGCTCTTCTTCGACTTCCTGCCGCTGTCGCTCGGTGAGATCCGCGGCTTCAAGACGCGCTTCCACCTCTACACGGTGCCCGGTCAGGTGTTCTACGACGCCAGCCGCAAGCTCATCCTCAAGGGCGTGGACGGCGTGGTGTTCGTCGCCGACAGCCAGATCGAGCGCATGGAGGCGAACATGGAATCGTTCGAGAACCTGCGCATCAACCTGGCCGAGCAGGGCTACGACCTGAACAAGATCCCCGCGGTCATGCAGTACAACAAGCGGGACCTGCCCAACGCCGTCACCGCCGAAGAGATGCACAAGACGCTCAACCCCCGGAACATGCCGGAGTACCAGGCCGTGGCTCCGACGGGCGTGGGCGTCTTCGACACGCTCAAGGCCGTGGCGAAGCTCGTCCTCACGGAGCTGCGCAAGGGCGGTTGATCGCTGCCTGCTTCCCTGCCTGGCGGGCGGCTCGCCTCCGGGCAGCCCCCGTCAAAGGATGGTATGACCTCGTGCCGTCGGGTTAAGCCGCCTTCCGAGGTCGTACCGTGCGCGTCGCATCCGCCACCTTCCGTCTCCTCGCGCTCCTGAGCGCTGGCCTTTCGGGGCCGGCGTTCGCGCAAGGGGCCTCCCCTGCCACTCCCCCTCC
>NZ_RAWD01000436.1:0-6391 GCF_003612065.1 Corallococcus sp. CA047B | reverse complement strand
CTTCTGGGGTTCGGGGATGGCCACGAGCGGCGTGCGGGTGGAGTCCGAGCCCACGGGCGCGCGCGTGGTGTTCGAGGACCGCGTGCTGCCGGAGCGCACCCCGCTGGTGTTGCCTGCGGTGAAGCCCGGCCGCTACCGGCTCGTCGTGGTGAAGGAAGGCTACCGGGAGTTCCGCACGCAGATCGTCGTGCCGTCGTCCGGGCAGCTCGTGGTGGGGCCGCTGAAGCTCGTGCCAATGACCTCCACCGGGCGACCCGGCTCGGAGACTCCGCCCCCGGAGCCCCCCGCGACGCCCGAGCCCGAGCCCGGTCCTTCCGGCGAGGCGGGCACCCAGGCCCCGGACCCCGCGCCGCAGGCGGTGAAGGAAGCGAAGGTGGCCGCCCCGGTTGCCCGCGAGCCCGGGGTCGCGACGGTGGCCACGGCGGTCCCGGCCGCGGAGGCGCGCGAAGCGGCCCGGCCCGTGGAGCGTGCCGCGTCGGTGAGCTTCGTGGTGACGCCGTGGGCGGAGGTGACGTGCAACGGGCGCAAGCTGGGCGAAACACCGTTCCAGCCCGTGGAGCTGCGCGTGGGCATGTATGACTGCAAGTTCTCCAACCCCGAGCTGAAGCGCACCCTCAACCGCCGCATCGAGGTGCGCCCCATCGACCTCAACGTGGTGACGGTCAAGTTCGAGTAGGCGCGGTGGACCCTTCCATGACGCTCGAGGCTGGAACCCACGTCGGCAAGTACGTCGTGCGCCGCAAGCTCGCCGAAGGGGGCATGGCGGAGATCTTCCTGTGCACCGCGCGCGGGCCGGAGGGCTTCGAGAAGGAAGTCGTCATCAAGCGCGTGCGCGCCTTCCTCGCGAGCGACCCGGACTTCGTGCAGATGTTCATCGCGGAGGCGCGGCTGGCCTCGCGGCTGAACCACGCCAACGTGGTGCAGATCTTCGACTTCGACAAGCACGAGGACACCTACTACCTGGCGATGGAGTACGTGCGCGGCTGCTCGCTGTGGGAGCTGCGCAAGCGGAGCAAGGAGGCGATGACGCCGATGCCGCCCACGCTGGTGGCGCACATCGGCGCGGAGGTCGCGCGCGGGTTGCACTACGCCCACCGCCTGCGGGTGAACGGCGAGCTGCTGCACCTGGTGCACCGCGACGTCACGCCCCACAACGTGCTCGTGTCCTACGACGGCGCGGTGAAGCTCACCGACTTCGGCATCGCGAAGGCGGGCAACAAGCTCACCAACCCCGGCGTGCTCAAGGGCAAGTTCGCGTACATGTCGCCCGAGCAGGCCCGGGGCGAAAGCGTCGACGTGCGCACCGACGTGTTCGCGCTGGGCGTGGTGCTGTGGGAGCTGCTCACCGGTGGGCGCCTGTTCCAGGGGGACTCGGAGATCGCCGTCCTGCGCGCGGTGCAGGAGAGCACCATCGTGCCGCCCGCGCGTCTGAACCCGGACGTGCCCCCGGACCTGGATGCCGCCATCTGCCGGGCGCTGGAGCGCGACCTGTCCAAGCGCTTCCAGACGGCCGGGGAGCTGGAGCGCGCGCTGGCCCAGTGCGTGCTGAACCAGGCCCGCTCCGTGGACGACACGGACGTGGGCGACTTCATGCGCAGGCTGTTCCCGGTCGCCGCCAGCAACGTGGCGCTGCCCGCGATGCCGGAGCGCACGTCGCTGGTGGACGGGGCGCTGCCTCCGCCCGGCTCGGACGAGCAGCCCGCGCCCCGGGAGCCCACGGCGGTGATGCCGTCGCGGGGCCATGCCTCGGGCGCGATGCGCAGCCCCTCGGCGGACGAAGACCTCCACGGCACGACGCTGGTGCTGTCCCGCGATGCGCGCGCCGAAGAGGCCGTGCCTGGACGGCCTCCGCCCTCCACGCCGCTGATGCCCCTGTCGGCCATGAACCCCGGGGCGCGGGAGCCGCTCGCGCCGCTGTCGGGCCGGCGCTCCGATTCGCGCGAGGTCGCCGCCGCGTCCGGTGAGGCCTCGCAGGGGGGGCGCCGGAGCGTGATGCAGGGACAGGAGCGCTTCGAGGACTCCAGGGGCGCATCGGAGTTCCTGTCGCTTGGAGAAGCCTCGCGGGTTGCTGGCGACGACGCGGACCCGAACCAGGGCGCCTCGGGCCGACACACGCCCTCCGCGAGGCGGGCCGTGGTCCTGGCCGCGGAGGTGCGTAACGCCTCCCTGTCCGATGCCGAGCCTCGCGAAGCGGACACCGTATCCGCCACCGAACCGGGACCGCCCTCCGCGCCAAGCCGCAAGCGCGCCCTCTGGGCCGGGGCCGCCGCGCTGGGGCTCGCGGGCCTCCTGGGCGTCCTGGCCGTGGCGCGCTCCACCTCGGGGACCCCCGTCGCGGGGCAGGGGAGCACCACCTCCCCGCCGGTCGCGAGCACGACACCGTCCACCGTGGCGAAGGCCCCCGCCGAACCCTCACGGGCTCCGACGACGGACCCCGTCGAAGCGGAAATCGACGGGCAGCGGCGTGAAGCCGCCCTGGCCACGCCTCCGCCCGCGGAGAAGACCGTCCCCGCTGCTCCCGCGACGGGCTCTCCCACCTCCGTCCCGGCTCCTCCCTCCGAGGACGCGGCGAAGGCCGTGGGCACACTCCAGGTCAGCGCCAATCCGTACGCGACCGTCTACCTGGGCACGAAGCGGCTCGGGGACGTGCAGGGCCGCGCCTCCTACAAGGTGGCGCCCGGCACCTACAAGCTGACCTTCCAGCACCCCACGGGCGCCAGGACGTACACCGTCGTCGTCCCCGCCAACGGCACCGTGGCGCAGGAGTTCCGCGCCCCCAAGGGCCGCTGACCCGGCCGCCTCCCCCTGCCTGACCGGTGGGGGGGCGAGGCAGCCGGCCGCCGTTTCCCCCCGTCACTTCCGCCACGCCCCCCGTGTGTTCAGCCCCCGACGCGAGCGTCGGACGGCCGACGTCCGCCCGCACGCCTGCTCGTCGTTCTTGACGGATGACGCGCGAATCTGGCACCTATGCAGTCCATTCAGTAGCCTCTATTCAATGGAATCGATGGACCTGCTGGCGCCCGAGGAGCTCGAACGCATCGAGCGCGAAAACGCCGGGGGTCTGCCCGCGAACGCGATCCTGGAAATCTTCCGGCCCCGGGGCGTGAGGCTCTCGGAGGCGACGTTCCGGAAGTACGTCCAGGCGGGGCTCCTGCCTCGCAGCCGTCGCGTGGGCCGCAAGGGGAAGCACCAGGGCAGCCTGGGCCTCTACCCGGTGGAAGCCGTCCGTCGCATCAATGTCATCAAGAGGATGATGGCCGAGGGACACACCCTGGAGGACATCCGCCGCTCCTTCGTGTTCCACCGCAACCACATCGACCAGCTCCAGCGGGACCTGTCAGAGGTGCTGGACGGGTTCCAGGAGGAGCTGGGAGGACGGCCCCTGGGAGGAGAACGCAGGAGGTCACTCGAAGCCCAGTTGGCAACGCTCAGGCAACGGGCGCAGGATCTGGTCCGGGATGTCGCCCGATTGGGCAGCGCCGTCACGGCGCGCGAAGACGAAACGCTCCGGCCGCAATAGGATGCCCCCCAGGGTCCTGTTGAACCGGGTAGACTCCACACATCTGGAGGAATCATGTCGGAAGTGAAGCAGCTGCAGGAGGGCGAGGGGGGAGGAGGCGAGGAGGAGCTGCCCGCGGAACGACGGCGCTCCAAGACCATGTCGCGCAAGGAGATGGCGCGCGACCTGCGCCGTCGCAGGCTCGCCGGCCAGCTGGACCCGGAGGAGGCGGAGACCCTCAAGCTCGTGGACGAGCAGCGGCCCCGCACGCGCGCGGACTGCATCAACGGTCCCCGGCCGTGTCTCTTCGTGTCCTGCAAGCACAACCTGTACCTGGACGTGAACCCGGAGACGGGCTCCATCAAGCTCAACTTCCCGGACAAGGAAATCACCGAGCTGGAGCACACCTGCGCCCTGGACGTGGCGGAGAAGGGTGGCATCACGCTCGAGGAGGTGGGGGAGATCATGAACCTCACCCGCGAGCGCATCCGTCAGGTGGAGACGCGCGGTCTGATGAAGCTGCGCGAAGCCGTGGACGAAGAGCCGCCCGTGTCTGCTCGCAAGCCCTGAAGTCGGGCCTGTGTGTCGTGTCGTCTCTGGGGTGACGTGTTGCGTTGACACCCCAGGGGGTGGTTGCTAGGACCCGCGCCACCCCCCCATCCCGAGGCGCACACGTGCTGGCTCTCCTGAGCGTTTCCGACAAGCGCGGTCTGGTTCCCTTTGCCCAGGGCCTCGTCCGGCTGGGCTACCAACTGCTCTCCACCGGCGGCACCCTGGAGGCCCTGAAGGCCGCCAGCATCCCCGCCACCCAGGTGTCCGAGCACACGCAGAGCCCCGAAATCCTTGGCGGCCGCGTGAAGACGCTCCACCCCCGCATCCATGGTGGCATCCTCGGCCGGCCCGACCTGGAGAGCGACAGGGCGGAGATGGCGGCGAACCGCATCGAGCCCATCTCGCTGGTGGTGGTGAACCTCTACCCGTTCCGCAAGACGGTGGCGTCGGGCGCGGCGGAGGACGACATCATCGAGAACATCGACATCGGCGGGCCGGCGATGGTCCGCGCGTCGGCGAAGAACTTCAAGCACGTGGCCGTGGTGGTGGACCCGGACGACTACGCGCCGGTGCTCGCGGAGATCGAAGGCCACAAGGCGGTGGGCGAGGAGACGCGCCGGCGGCTGATGCGCAAGGCGTTCGCGCACACGGCGGCCTACGACGCGTCCATCTCCGGGTGGCTGTCGGGCGAGGCCCAGGAGCCCTTCCCCCAGGAGCTGTCGCTGGCCTTCCAGAAGGTGCAGGGGCTGCGCTACGGGGAGAACCCGCACCAGCGCGGCGCCTTCTACCGCGAGTTCCAGACGCTGAAGGAGCCGTCGGTGGCGTTCGCGAAGGTGCTCCAGGGCAAGGAGCTCTCGTACAACAACATCCTGGACCTGGACGCGGCCCTGGGGCTGGTCCTGGAGTTCCCGGAGAAGCCCTGCGCGGTGGTCATCAAGCACAACACCCCGTGCGGCGTGGCGGTGGACGACGTGCTGGAGAAGGCCTACCGCACCGCCCGCGCGGTGGATGAGACGTCCGCCTTCGGGGGCATCGTCGCCTTCAACCGCGAGGTGGACGAGGCCGTGGCGAAGGCCATGGCGGAGACCTTCCTGGAGGCCGTCATCGCGCCGTCGTACTCGCCAGCGGCGCTCCAGGTGCTCGCGACCAAGAAGAACCTGCGCCTCTTGGAGGCCGGCCCGGAGCTGGCGTCTCCCACCGCCCGGCCGCGTCCCCAGGTGGACGCCCGGAGCGTGTCGGGCGGCATGCTGCTGATGGACCGGGACGCGGTGGAGCCGCCCCTGGAGTGGAAGGTCGTCTCCAAGCGCGCCCCCACGCCGGAGGAGGAGCGGGCCCTGCGCTTCGCCTGGAAGGTGTGCAAGCACGTGAAGAGCAATGCCATCGTGTTCGCGGCCGGGCACCAGCTGCTCGCCCAGGGCGGCGGGCAGACCAACCGGGTGGACTCGGTCCGCATCGCGATGACGCGGGGCGGCGAGGCCCTGAAGGGCAGCGCGGTGGCCTCGGATGCGTTCTTCCCCTTCCGGGACGGGCTGGACGAGGCGGCCCGGGCCGGGGCGACGGCGGTCATCCAGCCGGGTGGGTCCGTTCGTGACGCGGAGGTGATTGCGGCCGCCGACGAACATGGGATGGCCATGGTGGTGACCGGAGTGCGACACTTCCGGCACTAACTTCATGCGCATCGTCTGTCAGAAATGCGCGGCGGCCTACGCGATCGACGATCGGTTGATCTCGGCCAAGGGCGTCCGCGCGCAGTGTCCCCGTTGCCGGCACCTCCAGCTTGTAAAGCGGGAGGCGTCCGCCGCTTCGGTGACGGCGTCCACTCCCGAAGGAGCCGCGGTCCCCGCTCCCGAGCCGAAGCGCCCTCCCGGCGCCCCGGCGCCTCCTGTCGCCCGGGAGCCCCGGAGCAATCCGGCCGCCGCGAAGGCCCCTGACGCTCCGGCGGCCTCGGACCTCTTCGGGGACCTGGGGTCGATGCCGGAACTCGGGCCTCCGAGGGACGAGGATCCGTTCGCGGACCTGGGCCCTCCCGCCTCCCGGGCACCCGCTCCGGCGAACCTCTCCGCGGACCCGTTCGCGGACCTGGGCCCTCCGGATGCCGCGCCTGCCCGGAGCGAACCGTCCGCGAGGCCCGCCGCGCCCGCCCCGGCGCAGAGGCCCGCGCCGACTGCCGCCGCGTCCGCTCCGACGCAGCCGCCCGCGAAGCCCGCGCCGACTGCCGCCGCGCCCGCCCGGAAGGAGCCGGTCGCGAAGCCGCCGACGCCCTCCGAGCCCGCGCCCTCGCTCGCGCTTCCGGCGGACCCGCTGCTCGACTTCCTGGGCCCACCCCCGAGCGACCTCGGG
>NZ_RAWD01000435.1:0-6421 GCF_003612065.1 Corallococcus sp. CA047B | reverse complement strand
CCAGCCCCAGCGCGCACAACCCCAGTCGCAGACGCATCCTGTTCCTCCGGCCTTCCAGTTGAACCGCGTCCCACGGGGACTTCGGATTCCTCGCACAAGGTGCGCGCCCGAGTCACGGAAGATGCTCCACCGTCGGGCCCGCGACTGTTGCCCAGCAGGCGTGGGCCCGGGGGAGGCTTGGCGCGCCGTTCCCCCTCCACCCGGTCGGCTTTGGAAGTTGGAAGGCCACCCGCCGAACTGCGTCCCCACGCCCGGACGTGTTGCGTATAGGGTCCGCCCGGCCGCGTCCCGGGCCACCCCTTCGAGCCCCCTCACTGGAGACTTGCGCCTCATGGCCCTCGACCTGACCTCCCTCCCGCGTCCCTCGCGCGACGACACCACCGTAGGCACCATGGTGCGTGGACTCGTGGGCAGTGAAATCCTCCGCATCGCCGCGGAGATCCGCGAACTGGTGGCGAAGGGCACGAAGGTCTGCAACCTCACCGTGGGCGACTTCAGTCCGAAGGAGTTCCCCATCCCGGACGGCCTGCGCACCCAGATTGGCGCCGCGCTCCAGGCGGGTGAGACGAACTACCCGCCCTCCGACGGCGTGCTGGAGCTGCGTCAGGCCGTGCAGCGCTTCTATGAGCGCTCCCTGGGGCTGAAGTACCCGCTGGAGGGCATCGTCATCGCGGGCGGAGCGCGGCCCATCATCTACGCTGCCTACCGCGCGGTGTTGGACCCGGGCGACGTCGTCGTCTACCCGGTGCCGTCGTGGAACAACAACCACTACGCCCACATGCTGGGTGCGAAGAGCGTGGTGGTGACCACCGACGCGGACTCCGGCTTCATGCCCACGCTGGCGCAGCTGGAGCCGCACCTGTCCACCGCGCGCATGCTCTGTCTGTGCAGCCCTCTCAACCCCACCGGCACCATGGTGGACCCGGCCGCGCTGCGCGCCATCTGCGAGCGCATCGTCCAGGAGAACCGCGCGCGCGAAGGCCGCGGCCAGAAGCCCCTCATCCTGATGTACGACCACATCTACTGGGTGCTCAGCTTCGGCGGCACGAAGCACGTGACGCCCGTGGAGCTGGTGCCGGAGATGGCGCCCTACACCGTGTTCGTGGACGGCATCAGCAAGGCGTTCGCCGCCACCGGCGTGCGCGTGGGCTGGGGCGTGGGCGCGCCCACCCTCATCGCCCGCATGCGCGACGTGCTGGGCCACGTGGGCGCCTGGGCCCCCAAGGCCGAACAGGTCGCCACCGCCCGCTACCTGGACGACACGCAGGCCACCGAAGCCTTCCTGAACAGCATGCGCGCGAGCGTGGACGCGCGCCTGGAAGCGCTCCACCGGGGCTTCGCGCGCATGAAGGATGCGGGCCTGCCGGTGCGCGCCATCGCGCCGCAGGGCGCCATCTACCTGTCCGTCCAGTTCGACCTGGTGGGCAGGGATGGGCTCACCACCAATGACGCCATCCGCAAGCGCCTCCTGGAGAAGGCCCGCTTCGCCGTGGTGCCCTTCCAGGCCTTCGGTCTGATGGAGGACACGGGCTGGTTCCGCCTCTCCGTGGGCGCCACCTCCGTCGCTGAAATCGAGGAGGCCCTGCCCCGCGTGGAGGCCACCGTGCGCGAAATCCTCGCAGGGAAATAGCGACTTTCCTCCCCAGGAATGCAGGTTGGGAATACCCTGCCAGAACCGCCGTTGAGGGCGCCGCCATCATGCTCAAGCGCTTCGTGGATGTCCGGGACGAGGAGGTGGGGGCGGTCCTCGGGTCGTTCATCTACTTCTTCACGCTGATGTGCGGCTACGCCATCCTGCGGCCCATCCGCAACGAGATGGGCACGGCGGGGGACGTGAAGCACCTGCCCTGGCTGTTCACGGTGACGTTCGTCGTGATGCTGCTGGCGGTGCCGGCGTTCTCCATGCTGGTGGCGCGCTATCCCCGGCGCGTCGTGGTGCCGCGCGTCTACCGCTTCTTCCTGCTCAACCTGCTGGCCTTCTTCGTGCTGCTGAAGTTCGGCGTGGCGAAGGAGGGCGTGGCGCGTGCCTTCTACGTCTGGCTGAGCGTCTACAACCTGTTCGTCGTCTCCATCTTCTGGAGCTTCATGGCGGACGTGTTCGCCAGCGACCAGGGCAAGCGGCTCTTCGGCTTCATCGCCGCGGGCGGCACCACGGGGATGATCGTCGGTCCGTTCCTGGTAGGGCGGCTGGCGGAGGGCGTGGGGCCGGTGAACCTCATCCTCCTGTCCGCGGTGATGCTGGAGGTGAGCGCGCAGTGCGTGAAGCGCCTGGGCCGCTGGGCGCGGGATGTCCAGCACCAGCCCGCTACGCGCGAGGGGCCGGTGGGCGGCGGGATGCTCGCGGGGCTGCGGCTTTTGGTGACGTCGCCGTTCCTGCTCGCGCTGGGGCTCCAGGTGCTGCTGTACGCGGCGACCTCCACGTTCCTGTACTACCAGGAGGTTCAGCTGGTGGCGGGGATGGCGAAGGACGCGGCGGCGCGCACGGCGGCGTTCGCGGACATCGACTTCTGGGTGCAGGTCTTGACCCTGGGCTTGCAGACGCTGGTCACCGGGCGGGTGATCTCGAAGCTGGGGCTGGGCGTGGCCATGGCGGTGCCGCCGGTGCTCACCATGCTGGGCTTCGGCGTGCTCGCGTTCGCGCCGGTGCTCGCGGTGCTCATCGGCGTGAAGTCGCTGCGGGGCGCCAGCCACTACGCGCTGGAGCGCCCGTCGCGTGAAATCCTCTTCACCACCGTGGACCGTGAGGCCCGCTACAAGTCGAAGAGCTTCATCGACACGGTGGTGTACCGCGGCAGCGACACGGTGAGCTCGTGGATGCAGAGCGGCCTCACCGCCATGGGCCTGGGCATGACGGGCCTGTCGCTGGTCGCCGTGCCCATGGCGGCGCTGTGGCTCGCGGTGTCCCTGTACCTGGCGCGGCAGCAGCGCGTGCGCGCGCCTGAAGCACTCCCGCAGACGACCCTTCCCGGAGGAACCACGGCATGAAGTTGACCCGAAGAGGCGTGATTCAAGCAGCGGCTGCGTTGGGCGTGGCCCAGACCCTGGGCTGTGCGACGACCCCCAAGGCGGGGCCGGGGCCGGAGGCGGAGGACCCCAAGGGCAAGCCCCTGAGCATCCTCATCCTGGGCGGCACGCGCTTCCTGGGCCCGGCGCTGGTGGAGCGGGCCAAGGAGCGCGGCCACACCCTCACGCTCTTCAACCGCGGCAAGACGAACCCCGGCCTCTTCCCGGACGTGGAGAAGCTCCAGGGCGACCGCGACCCGAACAAGGGCGAGGGCCTCAAGGCGCTCCAGGGCCGCAAGTGGGACGTCGTCATCGACACGTCTGGCTACTTCCCGCGCCTGGTGAAGGCGTCCGCGGAGCTGCTGGCGCCCAACGTGGGCCAGTACGTCTTCATCTCCAGCATCTCCGTCTACAAGGAGCTGACGAAGGCGAACCTGGATGAGTCGGCCCCGGTGGCCACCATCGACGCCGCGGCGCCGGAGGAGATCACCGAGCAGAGCTACGGGGCCTTCAAGGCGCTCTGCGAGCAGGCCGCGGAGGCCGCCCTGCCGGGGCGCGCGCTCAACATCCGGCCCGGCTACATCGTGGGGCCGGACGACGGGTCGGACCGCTTCACCTACTGGCCGCTGCGCGTGGCGCGGGGCGGCGAGGTGCTGGCGCCCGGTGACGGCGAGGATCCGGTGCAGTTCATCGACGCGCGCGACCTGGCCGCGTTCATCATCCGGAACGTGGAGCGCCGCACGATGGGCGTCTTCAACGTCACCGGCCCCACGAAGCCCATCAAGATGCGCACCTTCCTGGAGAGCGTTCGCGAGGTGACGGGCGGCGACGCGCGCTTCACCTGGGTGGAGACGCCCTTCCTGGAGCAGCAGAAGCCGACGCCCATCCCGGAGATCCCCATCTGGGCGGCGCGCACCGGCGCGGAGGGCGGCCTGGGCCGCGTGAGCATCGAGCGCGCCCTCCAGGCGGGCCTCACCATCCGGCCCCTGGCGGACACGGTGCGCGACACGCTGGCGTGGTTCCACACCCTGCCTCCGGAGCGTCAGGAGAAGCAGCGCGCGGGCATCCCCGCGGACCGCGAGCGCGAGCTGCTCGCCGCGTGGCACCAGGCCAAGGGCACGGGCACCGCGAAGGCGGCGGAGTAGCGCCCGGGGCTGCCCGCTCGCCGGGTCTCCTGGCGTGCGGGCGGTGACTGAGAAGCAGGCGTGTTCCCGGGGTGCTGGCCGTTCGCGTCATACGGTCGCACCTTTTCCGCCATGGAACGCGACCAGGACAGCCGGCATCACGTCGTCATCGTCGGGGCGGGCTTTGGCGGGCTGGAAGCCGCGAAGGCCCTGGGCAAGGCACGCGACGTGCGGGTGACGGTGGTGGACCGCTACAACCACCACCTCTTCCAGCCGCTCCTGTACCAGGTGGCGACGGCGGTGCTGAATCCGGCGGACATCTCCGCGCCCATCCGCAGCGTGCTCAAGGCGCGCAACACGCAGGTGATGCTGGCGGAGGCGAAGGCGGTGGATGCCCGCCGCAAGGTGCTGCTCGTCGGAGGCGGTGAGATTCCGTACGACTCCCTGGTGGTGGCGACGGGCGCGGCGCACTCGTACTTCAAGCATCCGGAGTGGGCGCAGGTGGCGCCCGGCCTGAAGACGCTGGAGGACGCGGTGCGCATCCGCGAGCGCGTGCTGACGGCCTTCGAGGCGGCGGAGCGCGAGTCCGACCCCGAGCGTCAGCGCGAGTGGCTGACCTTCGTCATCATCGGCGCGGGGCCCACGGGCGTGGAGCTGGCGGGGGCGCTCGCGTACATGACGCGGCACTCGCTGCCGAAGGACTTCCGGCGCATCGACACGCGGCAGGCGCGCGTCATCCTCCTGGAGGGATTGCCCCGGGTGCTGACGGCGTATCCGGAGGACCTGTCCGAGGCGGCGAAGCGCGACCTGGAGCGGCTGCACGTGGAGGTGCGCACCGGGGCGATGGTGACGAGCGTGGACGCGGAGGGCGTCAACATTGGCGGGGAGCGCATCCCCACGCGCACGGTGCTGTGGGGCGCGGGCGTGGCGGCGTCCCCGCTGGTGCGTTCGTTGGAGGTGCCCCTGGACCGGGCGGGGCGGGTGAAGGTGGGGCCGCTGCTCACGGCGCCGGGCCACGACGACGTGTATGTGATTGGCGACGTGGCGGCGGTGGAGCAGCACGGCAAGCCGGTGCCGGGCATCGCGCCGGCGGCGATGCAGATGGGGCGGCACGTGGCGAAGACGGTGCGAAACCGGCTGGCGCACAAGCCGCTCCGGGCGTTCCGCTACCACGACAAGGGCAACTTCGCGGTCATCGGCCGGGGCTACGCGGTGGGCATGCTCTTCGACAAGTGGAAGATGCACGGAACGCCCGCGTGGCTCGTCTGGGCGGGCGTTCACATCGCCTACCTCATCGGCTTCCGCAATCGCCTGTCGGTGATGCTGAACTGGGGCTACACGTTCTTCACCAAGGGGGGCCGGGACATGCGGCTCATCACCGGCAAGGTGGCGCCCAGGATGCCCGTGCTGGATGCGGGGCCTTCCGTGCCCGCGGTGCCGGCGCTGCCGGTCTCGCGGACCGCGCCGGTGCACTGAGCTTCTTGCGCAAGCAGGTCCTCCCGGGAGTGGCGGAATCCGGGAGGACGGCTCAGGTGGTTTCATCCGTCAGCAGGACGGCCTCCTCGCCCCTGCCGTCGAGCAGCAACGCGAACTGCTCCGAGAAACGGGCGAGCGCGCTGTAGGTCGTCTTGAGTTCCACTGCCGCGGTATTGGCCGACTCCGGGCGCTCGGCGCGGTCCGTGCGGGTCGCGAGCCGGGCCCGGACGCCCAGGCTCCCTCGGGTATCGATGGGGTACGCGGAGATCGCGACGAAGACCTGGTTGGGCTTGTAGGCCTTGTCGGCTTCGTGGAAGGACCACGTTCCGCCCGCGATGCCTCGCCGCGCCTCCTCGCCCAGGGGGAAGGCGGTCAGCGCCGAGGCGAAGGCCCGGAGCTGCTCCAGGCTGAACCATGCGCTGCTCTCTCCCGAGAAGGCGCCGGAGCGGGCGCTCACCTGGAGCTCCGCCGTCCCATCCCCATCCTCGTCAGGAAGCAGCTTCAGCAGGAGCCTGTCGTTGCTCATCGTTCCAACCTTTTTTCCCGTACCTGCGGTGTGCCCTTGCGGGACGGGTCTTCTCGGTCCGGGATGACGCAGGAGGTTCAACCGGCTCGCTCCGGGATACGGAGCGTAGGGGTTGGCTTGGTGCTCGTCGGGGAGATTTTCCGTGGATCCGCTCCTTCATACGCGGCGGAGACGGAGCTTCCGGCTGCTCGCAGGGCCTGCGGGCGTTACGGAGGGGGACACGCGGGCCCTGGCCATGTCAGCCTGCCGCGATAAGGCAGGGTAGGGCCGTGGAGCGCGGGGTGCCCGACCC
>NZ_RAWD01000434.1:0-6443 GCF_003612065.1 Corallococcus sp. CA047B | reverse complement strand
GGTCCACCCCGCCCGCGCCCCGCCCGGATCCGCAGCCCGCCTCGTCTTAGCAGGAGAGAACGTCCACCATGGCCATGGGAAAGACGCCGGGCTCCTCCGACGATGAAGGCGACGGCGCGGGCTTCGCGGAGATCAACATCACGCCGCTGACGGACGTGATGCTGGTGCTGCTCATCATCTTCATGGTGACCAGCACCGTCATCACCCAGCAGGGGCCGGGCGGCGGCACCAAGACGGGCCTGAAGGTGAACCTGCCCAAGGGCGGCGCCGCGGACGTCACCGCGCGCACCACGGACATCTCCGTGGCGGTGCTGTCGGACGGCCGCTTCGTGCTCGCGGGCAACGTCGTCGCGGAGGCGGAGTTGAAGCAGGCCTTCGACAAGGCCAAGGAGCTGAACCCCGACACCGTGGTCATCGTGCAGGCGGATGAGGGCGTGTCCCACGGCACGGTGGTGCAGGTGATGGAGCTGGCGAAGCAGGCCGGCCTGGGACAGCTCGCCATCGGCGTGCGCGAAGGCAACTAGCCTCCGTCCCTCCCCCCTCCGCTCGAAAGAAAAAGGCCCCCGGCACGGATGCCGGAGGGCCTTTCGATTTTCAGCCGGGAACGGTGAGGACTAGACGGACGCGAACGCCGCGTCGGTGATGTCCATGGGGGACGTGTCCTCGGTGGCGATGAGGCGCGCGGCGTACTCCACGTTGGGCAGCACGTTGCGCGCGTACCAGAGGGCGCTGAACTTCTTGCCGTCGTAGAACGCCTTGTCCGGGTGGTCCGCGGCCACGGAGGCGGACGCCTTCTCCGCGATGACGGCCGCGTCCAGCAGCAGCCAGCCCACGGCCACTTCCGACATCATGTTGAGGAAGCGGTTGGCGGACAGCGGGATGAGCGGGAAGCGGCCCTGGTCCTGCGACCAGCCGAACAGCGCCATCGCGCTGGACATCAGGCCTTCCTGCGCGCCGGCCAGCGTCTTCACGGCCTCGCCCAGCACCGGGTGCTCGCGGTGCGCTTCCACGAAGCTGCCGACGTCGCCCATGAACTGCTGGAAGTGCGCGCCACCCGCCTGGCCCATCTTGCGGCCCACCAGGTCCATGGCCTGGATGTGGTTGGTGCCCTCGTAGATGGAGAAGATCTTCGAGTCGCGCGTGTACTGCTCCACCGGGTAGTCCTGGATGTAGCCGGCGCCGCCGTACACCTGGATGGCCTGCGCGCACAGGCGGAAGGCCTGATCGGAGCCGTAGGACTTCACCAGCGGCGTCAGCACCTCCACCTGGCCCCGGTGGTAGCTGGCCGCGTCGTCGTCCTTGCCGGCCAGCTGCCGCGCCTTGTCCAGGTGCATGGCCAGCTTGATGATCAGCGAACGGATGCCCTCCACGTGCGCCTTGATCTCCAGCAGCATGCGGCGGACGTCCGGGTGCTCGATGATGGCGGCGCGGGGCGCGGACGGGTCCTTCCACTTGGTGAAGTGCGAGCCCTGCTTGCGGTCCTTCGCGTAGTCCAGCGCGTTGTAGTACGCGGCCGACGCGAGGCTCACGCCCTGGATGCCCACGGCGATGCGCGCGCCGTTCATCATCTTGAACATCTGGCTCATGCCGACGTGCTCGACGGTGCCGACGAGCTCGCCCAGACACGCGTCGTTCTCACCGAAGTTGAGGACACAGGTGGCCGAGCCGTTGATGCCCATCTTGTGCTCGATGGACGCCACCGCCACGTCGTTGGACTTGCCCGCGGAGCCGTCCTCGTTGATGCGCAGCTTGGGGACGATGAACAGCGACAGGCCCTTGGTGCCGGCCGGAGCGCCGTCCACGCGCGCGAGCACCAGGTGGATGATGTTGCCGGCCATGTCGTGGTCGCCGCCGGAGATGAAGATCTTCGTGCCCCGGATGCTGTACGTGCCGTCCGCGTTGCGGCGCGCGGTGGACTTGGCCGCGCCCACGTCGGAGCCGGCGTGCGGCTCGGTGAGGCACATGGTGCCGCCCCACGTGCCGTTGAGCATGCGCTCCACGAACTGCTTCTGCTGCGCGGGCGTGCCGCACTCCGCGATGACTTCCGCCGCGCCGAACGCCAGGCCCGGGTACATGTTGAAGGCGGAGTTGGCGCCGGAGAGGATCTCCTCCACCGTCACCTGGAGCATCATCGGCGCGCCCTGGCCGCCGTGGTCCGGGCTCACGCCCACCGTCTTGAAGCCCTGCTCGTAGAGCTTCACCCACGCGTCCTTGAAGCCCGTCGGCGTGAAGACGGCGCCGTTCTCCACCCGGCAACCCTCGCGGTCACCCACCGAGTTGAGGGGCCCCAGCACCTCGCGCGCGAAGCGGTACGTCTCCGTGAGCACCGCCTTCGCCTCGTCCGAACCCCAGGCGTCGAAGGGTGCCTGACCCGCGACCTGGCCGAAGCCGAACTGCTCGAACAGCGTGAAGAAGATCTCTCGAAGGTCGGTCTTGTAGGTGTTGATGCCGGCGGACATGGCCACTCCTGCGTGGGGGCTCGCTGCCCCTCCCGTTTGGCGGGAAGGGGTCAGCGGCCCATCTAACTCAGGAAGTGTGGCGTCGGCTGATTTTTGAGTCAACCCTGAATGACACCCCGCGTTGAGCAGCGGTCGAAGCCGCCCTTCTCGGACGCGGGACCTGCGCTGTAAACGCCTACTTCTTGGCCTTTTTCGCGACCGGGAGAGAGGCCGTCTTGGCGGCGGGCTTCTCCCGGGGGGCCGTCTTCTTGGACGAGGCGCCAGTCCTGGGCTCGTCCGAGTCCTCGTCCTCGTCGTCCTCTTCTTCAGGGGCGGAGGGGGCGCTGGAGGTGGCGGCTTCCGAAGTCGAGGCCTGGGGGGCCGGGACGACCAGGCTTTCGCGAGGCACCTCCACCACGATGGGGGACTGGCCGGAGCGCTGCCGGTTCTCGTCCTCCAGGGAGTAGAAGAGCTGGATCTGCGAGCCGCCCTTCATGACGAGCTCGCCCTTCTGGTTCTCCGCCCAGAGGTCGATTTCGACGAAGTACCGGCCGCCGGAGCCGTGGCGGTCGCTCACCCGGCCCTTGCAGACCACGGTGTCGCCCGGCCACACCATCTTGATGAAGCGGACGTTGTAGCGGCGCAGCTGGCCGCCGCGCGCCCAGTCGCTGATGAGCTGGCCGAGCATGCCCATGACGAGCATGCCCGGGGCGTAGACGGACGGCATGCCCACGCTCTTGGCGTACAGCTCGTCCACGTGCACCGGGTTGTAGTCGCCGGAGGCGCCCGCGTACCGGGACAGCTGCACGCGGTCCACCGGGGCCTTCGCCAGCGCCGGAAGCTCGTCACCGACGCGGATGGATTCGAAGTAGAGCTTGCGCGCGGGCATCAAACGTTCTCCTTGGCGGCCCGGACGACGAGCGTGCGGCGGGCGCGGAAGACGAGGTTGCCCTCCTCGTCACGGCCTTCGTCCTCGATGACCGCGATGTCCATCTTCCCGGACATGTTGGGCCGCTCGAAGACATCCGAGACGCGGGTGGACACGTAGATGCGGTCCCCCGCGAAGATGGGCCGCTCGTAGTCGAACCCCTGTTCGGCGTGCAGCAGGCTCTTGATGCCCACCCCCAGGAGCTCCCGCAGGTCCGCGGCGGAATGGAACGACGCGGGAAACGTGGGCGGCGCGACGATGGTGGGGTAGCCCGACGCGCGAGCGTACTCCTCGTCGTAGTAGATGGGATTGTAGTCGCCAATCGCCTCGGCGAAGCGCCGGATGGCGCCCTTCTCCACCTCGTTGAGCGTCGGCGGCGAGGCGCGGCCAATCGCATTCTTGTCCAGCATTTCCCTCTCCTGATGAGTCTTCAGCGGCCTGCCGGAAGCTCGAGCACCGTCAGGAGCCCTGCTTCCGCGGCCGTCAATCGTGGCGCGGCATTCACCAGCGCGTTCGCGGTGGCCCGGTCGCCCGCCACTCCCCCCGGGATTTCCAGCACCAGTCTGGGGTCCGCGTCGATTTCGATGCGGTCCCTTGGATCTTCCGCCCCCACCGCGATGGTCAGCTCCAGGCGCACCCGCTCCTGACCCTCCTCCAAACCCACCACGGACTGGAACATGCCCGCGACGCGGCCTTTCTTCACCACAAATGCGCCGCCGGTGATGTCCTCCTCGGCGAACACGGGCGCGACCTCCTCCTCGAAGTCGTCGCAGTCCAGGCCCAGGCCCAGCGCGGCCAGCGCCGCGGACTCAATCAGGCCCACGTGGCCCAGCTCCTCGCGGTCCACCAGATCGAAGAACTCCTCCTCCGACAGGCCCGCGCCCACCTTGCGCTGCAGGGCTTCACGCCGCGTGCGCGCGTCCACCACCCGGCTCACCGTCGCCTTGCGCACCGGGCCGCACACCTGCCCCGCGGTGGCCACCAGCCGGTCGAGCACGAAGCCCGGATTGACACCGGTGCCCACGATGGCGACGCCCGCCTTCTGCGCCGCGCGCTCCAGCTTCTCCGCCAGCTCCGGGTACTTGAGGTACGGGAACGCCAGCTCCTCGCAGGTGCTCGCCACCGGAAGGCCCAGCTTCAGCGCCTCCATCAGCTGGTCCATCACCTGCGCGAGCCGCGAGCTGGTGGCGTGCAGCACCACCACGCCCTTGCGGCGCCCCACCGCGCGCTCCAGCGACTCGGAGATCTTGAAGCGCGGACCCGCCTGCCCCAGCACGTCACCCAGCGGGCGCCCCACCAGCGTCGGCTGCGGATCCACCGCCCCGATGAGCTCCACTTCCTGGGATGACAGGGCCGCCTTGGCAATCTCCTGCCCGATGAACCCCAGCCCCATCACCACGACCGGCACTGGCCCATCAGGGGCTTTAGCCATCGGAAATTGCTCCCGAATTCCAAGGGGTTACAAGCATTTACGGCGGGTAGGCATGCACCATAGAACACGCTTCCGCAGGCAGGCAAGCGTGACGTGGAGTCCGGAGACCACGGGTTTCAGTGAATCTTCAAGAATTCCGGTGGTTTAGCGGCACTGGAAAGCTTGGGGGGGCCTGTCTGGCTGCCTTCGAACCGGCTATAAGACTCTGAGAATAACGCAGCTGACTCGCTCGGAGCGTGCGGATCCATGGCTCGAATCCTCGTGGTGGACGACGACGTGCTGATCCTCGCCGCGCTGTCCCGCATCCTCCAGGCCGAGGGTTACCAGGTCGTGACGCACAGCGACCCGGTGCTGGCGGCGCGAGAGCAGGGCTTCGACGTGGTGCTGACGGACTTCATGATGCCGTACCTCAACGGCGTCGAGCTGCTGTCCGCGCTCCGGGAGAAGAACCCCAAGGCGGTGCGGCTGATGCTGACCGCGGCGGCGGACTTCAAGATAGCGTCGGAGGCGGTGAACCGGGGTGAGGTGTTCCGCCTGCTGGGCAAGCCGTGGGCGTTGAGCGAGCTGACGAGCAGCGTGCGGCAGGCGGTGGAGCATCGCCGGCTGGTGGAGGCCAACGAGCGGCTGACGCGCGAGGTGGCGGACAAGAACGAGGAGCTGCTGGAGATCAACCAGGACCTGGAGCGCCGGGTCATCGAGCGCACCGCGGGGCTGCTGGACGGGCTCATCAGCGCGTTGGACTACCGGGACACGGAGACGCAGTGGCACTCGCGGCGCGTGTCGCTGTACGCGCGGCGGCTGGCGCAGGAGATCGGCCTCTCCGGACCGGCGCTGGACGTGGTGGAACAGGGCGCGCTGTTGCACGACATCGGGAAGATTGGCGTGCGCGACTCCATCCTGCTCAAGCCCGGCCCGCTGACGCCGGACGAGTGGGTGGAGATGAAGCAGCACCCGGAGTTCGGCTACCGGATGCTGGCGAAGATGCCCTACCTGCACGAGGCGGCGCTCATCGTCCTGCAGCACCAGGAGCGCTGGGACGGCAAGGGCTATCCGCTGGGGCTCAAGGGCGCGGACATCGTCGTGGGCGCGCGCATCTTCTGTCTGGTGGACACGCTGGACGCCATCACCTCCGACCGCCCCTATCGCAAGGGCCGCCCCATGAGCGTGGCGCGCGACGAGGTGCGCCGGTGCGCGGGAACACAGTTTGATCCGGCACTCGCGGAGGCCTTCCTCAATTTACCGGAGACGGAGTGGGCCCGCATCCGCCGCGAGGTGGAGGTGATGGAGGAGGCGGAGAACCGCCGGTGGAACGGCGGGCAGCTCAACGCGAAGGGCGAGACGGAGCCCGCGCGCGCCAGCGGGGCCTGAAGTTTCGTCCTACGGGGCGTGCGTGCCGACGATGACGTCGTCGATGACCGTGCCCTCCAGCAGCGCATCCACTGTGTCCATGCCGGCGACGACCTCGCCGAACACCGTGTAGCGGCCGTCCAGGTGTGGCTGTGGTGCGTGGGTGAAGAAGAACTGGCTGCCGCCGGTGTCCTTGCCCGACAGCGCCATGCCCACGACGCCGCGCGTGTACGGCCGGCGCGTCATCTCACAGCGGATGGAGTGCCCCGGGCCGCCCTCCCCGTCCCCGCGTGGATCC
>NZ_RAWD01000433.1:0-6466 GCF_003612065.1 Corallococcus sp. CA047B | reverse complement strand
CTCCAAGGGGGGGCGAGGTCCGGGTGGGCGTGCTCATGCGGACAGGGTCTCCTTGGGGGGAAGCAGGCGCACCCCCTCGTGGATTGTGTGTCTTTTCCGCGGGGACCGGTCCGGTGTTTCGCACCCGCGTGGAAAGCCGGGTCCGGTATCCGACGGATGAGGGCATACGATAGGGTTTGCGACCGCGATGTGCATTCCCCTCGGGTCCGACTGTCCATCAGCCCGGGTCCGTGAAGTGTGGTGAAGGACGGTAGGCCCCCGGGTCCAGGACGCACGGTGAAACACGCCGGTGGTTTCGTCGCTGTCGTCCGCGCTCCTGCTGTCGCTGCAGGCCATTCCGGCCCGTGCGGACGGCCCTCCGTCGCGCGAGGAGCACTTCCGCTACGTGCCGCTGGCTATCCCCGCATCGTGCGACAGACGGAGGCGAGCGTCGCCCTGTCGCTCTACGGCGACCCGAAGGATGCGGCCTGGCGCGACGAGGCGCCCCGCGACGGCGTGGACGACACGCGCCACCGCGTCCTGCAATCGCTGGCGGTGCGCCTCGCGCCCTTCCTGGTGAAGAACACGTACACCTTCCCCTCGGACCACAAGGTGTTCCGCGACCAGCCAGGGGGGCGTTGCTCCACCTGGACACCTGGGACCTGGCGAAGTCCGGCGCGGTCTTGATGTGCAACGTCTCCACCCTGGGCCGGCCATGCGTGGTTGAAGGCACGTCGTCTGTTCAATCCGCACGGTGACAGGGTGCTGCCTCCGTCACCGGTCGAGCCCATGCAGGAAGCGCCGCAGGAACCGTTGCCACTCCGTCACTTCCGGCAGGGCGTCGTAGCCCGCGTCGTACCGCGACAGGCTCGGCGGAAAGTAGATGGCCAGCCCCGTGGACGCGGACGTCTGGGAGCCCTGTGTCCGGGCCACCACCGCCCTGCCCAGCGCCTCCTGCATCTTCACCTCCAGCGAGGACTGGTGCGGCGTCTGCTCCGCCATGCGCGCCGTCAGGCTTCCCAGGTCCACCAGGTGGGAGGCCTGCGTGGGGTCCGGGGACTGGCCGAACTCCAGCGCGGAGGACCGGGCTTCGACAATCATCGCGGCCAGCGTCGGGTTCGACTCCGGCGTCAGCGCCGCGAACCGGCCCACCGCGCGCGTGAGGTCGTCCAACGCATACAGGTCCGTCAGCGACAGCGTGAGGGCGTCCTGCGTGTGCTCCCGTTGCGCCCGCTGCCCATACCCCTCCAGCAGCCGCTGCCCCAGCACCACCGGACCGCTGGCCGGGTCCTGCCGCAGGAGCGCCAGCGCGCCGTAATCCCAGCCATGGCCGGGTGTCACCTCCTCGGAGGCGAGCAGGTATTCACCGTGGGGGCTCAGGACCCTGGCCACCTCGTAGGTGGCCATCAGGCCCGCGTCGAAGCCGATGAGCGCGAACTGCGACAGGCCCGCCTCGCTCCGTCCCCGGTCGATGCCCGCCTGCAGCTCCGTCAGGCTCAAGGCGTCCCGGCCACCGTCCGCCCCCGGCGCGTCCTCGTCCACGCCGAACGCGGTCCATGCGCCCGCGTGGTCCCACAGCACCAGCGCGTAGCGGTCCGCCGGATATGCCCGCACACCCCAGGCGATGAAGTCGGAGAGCGTCGCCGCATCGCCCATGTCCTGCTCGCCCAGGTCGGCCAGCTCCTGGACCGACCCGGGCAACACGAGCAGCCGCTTCGTGGTCGTCCAGTCCGGCAGGTTCGCGAGCGGCGCATGGCTGTAGCCCTGCGCGCGGTCCACCTGCGCGACGATGTACAGCCCCGGGCCGGTGCCCACATCCACCAGCTCCCGCAGACTCGCCAGACCATCCGCTTCCCGGGGCGTGTCCGCCGCCATGTAGACGAGCACCGTCCAGGTCGCGCCCTCCATCGGGTGTTGCCGTCCATCCACCGGGGCCGACGTCGTCGGAAAGATGGGCGTGCCCTGTCCACAGGCCGCCAGCCCCAGCACGCAGGCCAGCGCCACCGCTCCCACTGCCTTGCCCCCCATGTCCGCCCCCGGCGTGGCGCGGGACCACCGCGACGCGTCGGCTGAGATGCACAGGCCCCGGACAGAAGGGAATCCCTCCGCCGGGGCCGCACACTGTCTGGGATTGGGGAACCCGGGCAGGGTCGCGTACAGGGGCCTTGCCTGAGCCGTTTTAACTGGAAATTCAACTAAAGCTTCTGTGACGTATCTTCCGGGGTAGCGTCTGGAGGTCCCCCGAAAGGCAGGCCCCCATGCGCTCACTGCTGCGTCGTTCTCCGGATGTGTTGGTGTTCACCGCCGTCACCACGGCCCTGACATTGCTCACCGCGTGCGGAGAGGGCATGTCGGAGGATGACCCGTTCGGGCAGGCGAGCCAGTCCCTGCTGAACGGCGTGGGTTCCACGGCGGCGCGGGCGGCGCTCACGAAGCGGTGGGCGCCCATCCACTACCAGGACGTGGACGTCACGGGCTCGCACTCGCTCGCGGGCAAGTCCGACTTCATCAGCCGCGTGGACTTCGACGGGGACTGGAGCGGGACGAACAACTGGGACAACACCAGCTCGCGAGCGCTCACCGCGCACGCGTACCAGTCGGTGGTGGAGACCTCCTCGCACTGGTACCTGCTCTACACCTTCTTCCACCCCCGGGACTGGTCCGACTCCATCTTCGACACGGAGCATGAGAACGACGGCGAGGGCGTGCTCCTCGTGGTGCAGCGCGACGGCAGCGAGTACGGCGCGCTCGTCGGCGCGGTGACGGTCGCGCACAAGGACTTCTTCTCCTACGTGCCGGCGGGCAGCCCGCTCACCTCGGGGTTGGAGTCGCTGGACGGCACGCTGTCGCTCGCGTCCTTCGAGGGCCTGTCGCACCCCATCACCGCGCAGGAGGCCAAGGGCCACGGGCTCAAGGCGTGGCCGTACTACGACATCGTTGGAGACGGCGTGAAGTACTACCCGTCGCTGACGCTCGCGGAGCAGCCCTCATCCGCGACGGACTCCGACGTGCGCTACAAGCTGCTGGACATCTACGGCTCGGAGGGGCTCTGGCAGCGCCGGGACCTCACCACGCTGTTCGTCTCCGACGGGACCTTCCGGGGTGACACCGGCGGTGGCTGCGGGCTGGCGGCGGGCAACTGCGGCACCAACTCCGCGAACGCGCCCTGGGGCTGGGATGATCAGAACGACGGCCCCATCCTGCGCGGGGAGATCGCCAAGGACCCGGCGAAGCTCGCGGCGTATTACTTCAGCCCGTCGTCGCAGTTCTCCACGACGTACACGTTCAACCCCTTCAAGGGCATTGGCGCGGATCCGAACCAGCCCTGAGGTGGGAACGACAAGGCCCGCTCCCCTCGGCAGGGAAGCGGGCCCGGTCACCTGGCGCGGCTGCGTCTTTCAGCGCACCCAGTTCACGTTGCTGTACGCCTTCGTGCCATCCGCGCGTTCCGTGTTCGTCAGCGGCGCGTAGACGCGGGTGGAGATGGTGTTGGCGGCGGTGTCGATCTCCACGAGCCGCGTCGGGTTCGTGGTGCCGTCGTGATACGTGTTGAGCATCTGGTAGATGGTGTTGCCGTGGACGCCGGTGTCCGTGCGGTAGGCGGAGGTGCCCACGTGGCCGGAGAAGACGAAGCGCACGTTGGCGTACTGGCTGATGAGGTTGTTGAACACGTACTGCGGGCTGTTGTTGCCGTAGCCGCCGTTGCTCTGCTCGATGCCTCCGCTGCTGTTGAGGTGCGAGTGGGTGATGAAGATGACGTTGTGCTTGGGGAACTGCGCCAGCACCGTCTTCGCCCAGTTCACGGAGTCCGTGCGCGCCCACAGCTCCAGGTTCACGACCAGCCAGTTCAGGCCGCCCGCGCTGAACGTGTGGTAGGCGTTGTCACACTTGCCCGTCTCGAACACGCCGCCCAGCGCCTTGAAGCGCGACAGCGGGAAGTACGTGTTGAAGGTGGTGGTGTTGCGCAGGTTGGCGTTGACGTTGCCCGGGCACGCGCTGCCGCCCTGGCACACCGCCGCCGTGTCGTGGTTGCCCAGGGCGATGGCGTAGGGAATCTGGGCCGTGTCCAGCACCTGGAACGAGTCGCTGGCGCGCTGGTAGTGGATGTGGTCGGCGGTGTCCCAGTCCATCAGGTCGCCGGTGTGCATGACGAAGCGGATGTCCTGCGCCGTCTTGTTGTCGGCGATCCACTGCATGCGGTGGGTCAGCCGGGCGGGCTGGTACACCGTCTCCTGCTGCGTGTCGGGGATGACCACGAAGGTGAACTTCGTGTCCACCGGCTGCGCGGTGGTGGGCGCCGCGTAGAACTGGATGCCCTCGCTCGTCCAGCCCGCGGCGGTGAGGTTGTCGCGCTCCGCCTGGGTGACGGCGTGGCGGTGCTTCTGCAGCGACGTGTTGTTGAAGCGGTACACGGGGATGAGGCACGCGTCCGCCGTCTTGGAGGCGTAGAAGCCCACGCCCTCGTCGGTGGTGTAGCCGGAGGCGATGAGGTTCGTGCGCTCCGTGGCGTCGATGGTGACGATGTGCTCCGACTTGCCCGGGCTGTACAGGCGGTAGACGGGCGACAGGCCGGTGACCGCGGTCTTGGAGGCCTTGAAGGGCGTGCCCCGGTCATCCGTGAAGCCGTACGTCGTGCCCGCGTTGGTGGCCTCCGTGGGGTTCGTCGTCAACAGGCTGGAGCCGGTGGCCGGCCGCACGCGCATGTACACGGGCGCGTTGAGCGCCGCGCAGTCCAGCGCCGCCGTGGCGGCTCCCACGTCCTCCACGGAGGACGGCTGCTGCTCGGGCACTTCACCCGGGCCGCACGCGGACAGCACGCCCGCCAGGGTCAGGGAAACAATGAGGGAAGAGGGCTTCAAGGTGTCTTCTCCGTGGAGGCCTCGTCCGAGGCCCTCCGGTGTCGTCAGTGATGTCCGGGTGTACGGCTTAAAAATGGATTACCCGGATGCGCATAGCATTGACGGCGTGGTTCGGAGAAGACCCTCTTGGGGAAACGTCGCATGTATCACAGGGGCCCGTGCGCCCCCCGTGACGGACCGCGCCTCACGGCATGCCGTGGTGGACCGCTTCGATGTTGTTTCCGTCGGGGTCGAGCACGAACGCGCCGTAGTAGCCAGCGTGGTAGTGGGGCCGCTTGCCGGGGGCGCCGTTGTCCTGGCCTCCCGCCTTCAGCGCGGCCTGGTGGAAGGCGTCCACGGCCTCGGGGTCCTTCGCGCTGAAGGCCACGTGCCGGGGGGAGGCGGGGGCCTTCGTTTCGATGATCCACAGGACGGGGCGCTGGGGCGGGCCGAAGGCGGCCATCCGGCGTGTGGGGAACTCCGGGTCCCAGGTGGACGTCATCTCCATCACGAGGCCGGAGCCCAGGGTGGGCAGCAGCGCTTCGTAGAAGGCCTTCGAGGCGGCGAAGTCGGTCGCGTAGAAGCTCAGGTGGTCGATCATCCCCGGCGTCCTAGCAGACCGCCGGGCCCCCGGGCCGCGCGCTCAGTCCGGATAGAACATGGGGTCGCGCGTGGCGACGAACGAGGAGATGGCGTGCGCCACCTCCGGGGGCAGGGCGGTGAACTGCACGCCCACGCCGGGCATCAGCTCCGGGGTGCGGTCGTTGCCGTCGCGGGCCCAGCGCACCACGCCGTTCACCGTGAGGGGCCGTCCGCCCGGCAGCGTGAAGTCCAGGTCCACCGACGTGCCGCGCGGCACCGCCTCCACGGTGGCGATGAAGATGCCGCCTTCGCTGATGTCCATGGAGAAGCCGGTGAAGAAGTTGGAGTCGCTGCGCATGTCGATGGTCGTGTGCATCCGCACCCGGCCGTTGCTGCGCGCCTCGTCCTTCGCGGGCGGCAGGGGCAGCTTGTGGCCGGGCTTGTCCGAGCGGGTGGGCGTGTCGTCCCGGGACGTGCGCTCCGACGCCTTGGACCGCGCGGGCGTCATGGCGGGGGGCCGGGCCAGCTCCTCGGTCCGGGCTTCCGCTTCGGCGCGGGCCTTGGCCTCGGCTTCGGCGCGGGCCTTGGCGGCGGCCTCCACGCGCTTCAGGTCGGCCTCGGCGTCCGTCAGGGCCTTGACCACGCGGCCCGCGTCCTCCTGGTGCACGCGCAGCGCGGACTGGAGGTCCAGCCCGGCCTGCCGGCGGGTGTCCAGGGCGGCCTCGCGCGCATCCAGGGCCTTCTCGCGCAGCTGCTCCAGCTCCGGGGGCAGGGCGGGGGACTCGGTGTCCTCCAGGCGCATGGCCCACTGGGAGAGGCGGGAGTCGCCGGCGCTCTCCGGACGGGCCAGGGCCTTGCGCATCTGGTCGAGCCGTTCGGTGAGGGACGCGGCGTCGGCGGCGGCGCGGGCCACCTGTTCGGCGAGCCGCTCCTCCAGCCGGGCCATGTCGGACTCGGCGCGAGCCAGCTCGGCCTCTCGGGAGGGCGGAGGCGTGCGCGATGGGGTCGACGTCCGCGTGCATGACCCAGGGCAAGTCCCGGCTGGCTCAAGGCGACCTGGAAGGCGC
>NZ_RAWD01000432.1:0-6475 GCF_003612065.1 Corallococcus sp. CA047B | reverse complement strand
CCACCCAGCAGGGCCTCCCGCCCGGCGCGCCCCCTTCCGACCAGCAGGTGATGTTGGGTGCGGTGGACATGGGGCCCGCGCTGGAGCCCGGGGAGTGCATCACCCGCACGCTGACCCTGGGCGCGACGCGGCCCCCCGCCGCGATGGGGGATAACGCCTTCTACCTGGGCGCTCTCATCGACACGCACCAGCGCGTGGCGGAGGTGAACGAGCTCAACAACGGCTTCGTCCGCGGCCTGATGGGCGTGGGTGACCTGGCGGACCTCGTGGTGTCCGAGCTGAAGGCCCCCGTGAGCGCGCGGTCCGGGGAGTTCCTCCCCGTGGAGCTGCGCGTGTGCAACGCGGGGACCTCCGACCTGGGTGGGAGCAGCGTGGCGCTCTACGTCTCCACCCAGGACACGCTGTCCCTGCCGGCGCCGGGCTCGCCCTCGTCCCCGACCCAGCTCCAGGTGGGGAACATGTACGTGCCGTCGATGGAAGCGGGCGTGTGCCTCGCGCTCCAGACGGATGCGACCTTCCAGTTTCCGGAGGCGGCCACGCCCGGGCAGGCGCTGTACTTCGGCGCCATCGTGGATCCGGAGGGCACCCGGGTGGAGCTGCGCGAGGACAACAACACGCGCGTCGCGGGCCTGGTGAGCATTGGCACCCAGCCCGACCTCGTGGTCACCGACGTGACGGGCGTGGACAGCCTGTTCCCCTACGGTTGGGTCCATGCGTCCGCGCGGGTGTGCAACGTGGGCACCGAGTGGAGCAGCAACGTGACGGTGGACGTGCTCCTGTCCACGCTGCCCACGCTGTCGGGGCCCTTCATCCCTGGCTCCATGACGGAGTCGGTCATCGGCTCGGCGCAGGTGTGGGGACTGGAGGCCGGACGGTGCTCCACGGTGTCGGTGCAGGGCTCCGTGAGCGTGCCTCCCGCCGCCTTGCCGAACGCGCCGCTCTACGTGGGCGCGCGCGTGGACGGAATGCAGAACATCATGGAGCTGCGCGAGGACAACAACACCTTCGTGAAGGGGCTCGTCGGCGTGGGCCATGGCCCGGATCTGGTGATCCGCTCGCTGAAGGCCCCTGACTCCGCGGGGAGCTCCGGGCTCTTCCCCGCCGAGGCGAAGGTCTGCAACGTGGGCACCGAGTCTTCCCACTCCGCCCGCCTGGAGCTGTTCCTGTCCACGGAGGACGCGGTGGTGCTTCCGGCCCTGAACGGTCCCTTGTATTCGCGGACCCAGGTCCCGGTGGGCTCGGTGGACGTGAGCCCCGTGTACCCGGGTGAGTGCGTGATCCGTCAGGTGGAGGGGATGGCCCAGTTGCCCTACGAGGCCACTTCGAACCCGGCTTCGAATCACGTCCTGACGCTGGGCGCCGTCGTCGATTCGCAGCGCACCAGCATGGAGGTGCGGGAGGACAACAACGTCTTCACGCTCGGGAAGCTGGGCGTGGGGTACGGCCCGGACCTGGTCCTGCGCGACCTGAAGGTCCCGGCGAACCTGCGCAACGGACAGTCCTTCACCGCGACCTACACGGTCTGCAACGCGGGCATCGACAGCGTGCCCGGCTTCGAGGTCTCGCTGTACCTGTCCACGCACAGCACGGCCCCGGAGCTCCAGCCCGTGATGTACCCCTCGTACCAGCGCCCGATTCCCGGCTATCAACTCCTGGGCCGCGCGGACTCGGGCGCCTCCCTGCACGAAGGCCAGTGCATCGCGCAGCGGGCGACCTTCTACGCCTCCGGTCCGATGTTCCCGCCCGAGCAGCCGGTGTACCTGAGCGCCGTCGCCGAAACGACGTACCTCGAGGCGCGGCGGGACAACAACAGCTTCGCCGCGGGACGCGTGGGCCTGGGGTCGATGCAGCCGGACTTCACCATCACCGAGATCAAGGCCCCCGCCAGCGCGCGGGACGGCAGCCCCTTCACCACCTCCGTGCGGGTCTGCAACGTGGGCAACGACCTGTCGAGCAGCACCCTCGTGGAGGTGTACCTGTCCTCCGAACCCTCGCTGTTCGTGCCCCCGCCCTACGGCCCGAGCGGGCCGCCGCCGCCCACCCAGGCGTTGGTCAACAGCGTGCCGGTGCCCTCGCTGGGCGTCGGGGCGTGCATCACGCGGGAGGTCACCGGTTCGGCCTGGCGGCCCTCCGGCACCAGCCCCCAGCAGCCGCTGTACGTAGGGGCCCTGGTCAATCCGGGAACCTGGTACGGCCCGCAGGAGCTGCGCCGCGACAACAACACCCGGATGGCGGGGCGGATCAGCCTGGGCTCCGGACCGGATCTGATCATCACCGCGATGGACGCGCCTCCCAGCTTCGAGCCCGGCCTGCCGTTCTTCGCTTCCGCGCGCGTCTGCAACGTGGGCAATGAGCCTTCGTCGCCCGCGAGCGTGGCGTTCGTGCTGTCCCAGGACGACCTCTGGAACTCGCCTCCGGCCTGGGGCGGGCCGCCCCCGTACGGCAGTGGCCAGGAGGAGTTCGGCACCCTGCCGGTTCCCCGGCTGGAGCCCGGCCAGTGCGCGAGCCCGTCCGCGACGGTGTCCGCCTACGGAGGGTGGGGGCCGCAGGCGCAGCCGGTGTACGTGGGCGCCACCGTGGACCGCTTCCAGAACCTGTTCGAGCTGCGCGAGGACAACAACGTCTTCGTGCTCGGGCGGATCGGCGTGGGCTATGGCCCTGACCTGGTCGTCACGGACGTGACGGGCCCCACCAGTGCCCACCCGTGGCAGTCCTTCACCGCCAACGTCACCGTCTGCAACCAGGGCACGCAGGACGTCTTCTACGAGTCGCGCGTGGATCTCTACGTGCTGGGCGTGCCCATGCTGTCCATGCCGGCACAGTACGGACCGTCCTACCCGGAGCCGTCGGGCTGGGCCCAGGTGGCGCCGTTGGAGGCGGGGGCCTGCGTGTCGCTCCCGGTGGAGGGCAACCTGAATGTCGCCGGGAACCCGGACACCCAGACGTTCCATCTGGGCGCCGCCGTCGACACGCTCCGCTACTTCTACGAGCTGCGCGAGGACAACAACACCTTCGTCGGTGCGCGCATCGGCGTGGGCTACCGGCCGGACCTCGTCATCACCGCCCTGGGCGGACCGGCCAGCGTCACGTCCAACGGGACGCTGCGGGCGCCCGTCACCGTCTGCAACCAGGGCACGGCGTCCTCCCCGTCCCAGCCCGTGGAGCTGGTGCTCTCCACCGAGTCCGTGCTGCCGGAGCCGGTGCCTCCGCAGGACGGCATGGAGCAGTTCCCCACCCGGTCCCGGCTGGGGATGATGCAGGTCCCCCCGCTGCAGCCGCAGGCGTGCGCCGTGGTGGACGAGCCCGTCTCCGTCACCCTGCCGATGGCCGCCCTGCCGGAGTCGCCCCTCTTCCTGGGCGCGATCCTGCCCGTGTCGTCCTACATGGACCAGGAGCTGCGCACGGACAACAACGCGTTCGTGCGCGGCCGCATCGGCGTGGGCAACGCACCGGACCTGATCATCACGCAGGTCACCGCGCCGTTCTCCGTGCGCAACAACGACCTGTTCATCACCACCGTGAAGGTCTGCAACCAGGGCACCACCACCGCGGGCACCAGCGCGGGCCAGTTGGAGCTGTTCCTGTCCAACAGCTCCGTCCTGGAGTTCCCGCAGGACGTCACCATGGGTTCGGTCCAGGTGTCCCTGGGCTTCGTGAACCTGGGCACGCTGCAGCCCCAGCAGTGCACGACGCGCCAGCTCAGCACCCGCGCCATCCCGCCTCCCGGTTCGTCGGGCTCCGGGCTGTTCTACATCGGCGCCATCGTGGACTCGCAGCGGTCGGTGATGGAGCTGCGCGAGGACAACAACACCTTCGCGCAGGGCTTCCTCGCGGTGATGCCGTAGCCGTCTCACGCCGACGGTAGGAGTCTTCTTCGTGGGAACGGGCGTCGGCCGGGGCCATCAAGTGCCTCGGGCGACGCCCGTCGCCTTTTCTTCAGCGTCCCCGGTGCTTCAACGTCCGGCGGCCGCTTCCGCCCACGGGCGGTACCACGCCACCAGCCGGGCCACGCCCTCGTCCACGGACACGCGGGGCCGGAAGCCCGTCTCCTGCTCCAGGCGGGAGGTGTCCGCCCAGGTGGAGGCCATCTCCGCCGCCTGCGCGGGCACGGACGTCACGCGGGCACGCGTGCCCCAGTGCCGCTCCAACAGGGCCACGAAGTCCCCCAGCGCCACGGGTTCGCCATGGCCCACGTTGAGCAGGCGCTGGGGCGGGCTTCCTTGCGGAGGCCGATCAAGCACCCGCAGCACCGCCTCCGCCACGTCGTCCACGAAGGTGAAGTCGCGCCGCATCCGCCCGTCGCCGTGCAGCACCAGGGGCTCGCCCCGCGCCAGCGCGCGCAGGAACAGGAGCGGCGCCATGTCCGGGCGGCCCCAGGGCCCGTACACCGTGAAGAAGCGCAGGCCGCTGGTGGGCAGCCGGTGCAGGTGGCTGTACGCGTGCGCCATCAGCTCGTTGGCCCGCTTGGTGGCGCCGTAGAGGTTGAGCGGTTGATCCACCGGCGCGTCCTCGCGGAACGGCACGGGCGTGGCCGCGCCGTACACGGAGCTGGAGGAGGCGTAGACCAGGTGCGCGACCTTCGCCTCGCGGCAGCCCTCCAGCACGCGCACGAAGCCCGTCACGTTGGTGTCCGCGTACGCCGGGGCCTCCGCGTCCGGGGCCCGCACGCCCACGCGCGCCGCCAGGTGCACCACGCCTTCCGGGCGTGAGAGCGCGAATGCCTCGCGCAGCCGGGCCGCGTCGGTGATGTCCCCGGCGAGGAAGGTGAAGCCGCGCGTTCCGGACAGCCTCGCGAGGCGCGCGCTCCGCAGCGCCACGTCCCCCGGCGCCGCGTCCAGCGCGTCCAGGCCCACCACCGAGTCACCGCGCGCGAGCAGCCGTTCACAGACGTGGGCGCCGATGAAGCCCGCCGCCCCCGTCACCAGGATCCGCATGCCCCCCTCTTCGCGCGGGAGGCGCTGCTCCGCGGGCCGGGGCTCACGGCACCACCTGCACCGCGTCGATGACGGCGCGGCGCAGGAACGAATTCCAGTCCCCCTGGGCCTGATACATGCTGACGACGGGCTGGGAGCGGAAGGTGTCCGTCCACAGCACCTGCCCGGAGGGGTCCACCACGCCCAGGCGCAGCACCACGTCCACCCGGCCCATCACCGCCGCGCCCGACGTGTCCAGCCAGTCCAGGATGACCACCACGCCGGCCTCGGCCTTGTTCTGCTGGATGAAGGACATCACCTCGTCGGTGAGCGGCACCGGAGCCTGGGACTGGCGCGTGGCGACCACCTCGAAGCCGCGCTCGGCGAGCACCGCCTCCGCCTGACGCGCGATGACAGTGCGCGGGTTGCTCTCACCAATCATGTCCTGGCGGAACGAACCGGACGGCAGCACGTCCACGCGCGAGCCCGCCACCACCACCACCTTGCGGATGCTTCCCTGCGGCCGCACCTGCGGGGCGGCGCAGGCCGTGAGGACGACGGACACGACGAGGGCCGGAAGGATTCGGGCGGTGCGCATCCCCTCACGCTAGGCCACAAGCGCCAGGGCCTCCACCGGGACCGCGCCGGCCTCCTCCTCAATCGAACAAGCCTTGCAGATAGAAGCCGCCATCCCGTCCATCCCGGAACACCCAGGCAGGCCCCAGGCCCTCGAAGTGCACGCGGTAGTAGTCCCGCTGGTAGGGCGTGTCCGTCCACCACTCGCCCCCCAGCCGCTCCGGGCCCGCCATGGCCGTCACCCGGTGCCGCTTCCCCGCGAGCCGCGCCGCCAGCAGCGCCCCGGAGGCCGCCAGCTCCGCGTCCAGCCGCGCCGGCCGCTCCAGCAGGCGCGAGGGCCGCTCCCGGGCCGCGCCGGCCTCGCGCCACACGGTGACGGGGCCCTCCGGCTCCGCCGTGGACAGAAGCCCGCGCCGCGCCTCCGGGGGATGGAACGCCCGGGCACCATGCGCCACCTCCGGCCGGTGCGCGGCCTCCAGGGACGCGGAGAAGAGCGCCTCCTCTCCCAACGTCGTCGCCAGCCGCGACAGCACGCCCTCCAGGGCCGCGTCCCCCTCCGGCTCATCCCCCAGCGCCAGTTGCTGGCCCAGGTCCACGTCGTGCGCGTCCACCCGCACCGCGACCTCCGCCACCGGGGCCTCCAGCCGCAGCTCTCCCAGCCGGTGCCGGGCCAGTTCCAGCAGCAGCTTCGCCCGCGCCGTGGGCCGCGCCAGGAGCAGGGGCACCTGGGCCTCGCCGGTGGGGTCCAGGCGCAGCACGAAGGTGAGCCGCACCGCCGCCCGCTGCCGTCCGGAGAGCCGCGCGCTCAACCGGTCCAACAGCGTCTTGAGCGCGAACTGCACGGGTTCGAAGGTGTCCGCGGGCGCGTCCAGCACCACGCGGTCCTCCAGGGCCTCCTCCAGCGGTTCGGGGTCGAAGGGCGTGTCGTCCACCCCCCGGCACCTCGCGTGCGCCCGGGCCGCGGGCGCTCCCCCGCGCGCCACCAC
>NZ_RAWD01000431.1:0-6490 GCF_003612065.1 Corallococcus sp. CA047B | reverse complement strand
CACCCCCGCCAGCGACAGCCGCAGCCCCTGTCCCAACACCAGCCGGAGCACGTCCCCCCGCGCCGCGCCCAGCGCCATGCGGATGCCCAGCTCCCGCGTGCGCTGCGCCACCGAGAAGGCGATGACGCCCGACAGGCCCAGCGCCGCGAGCAGCAACGCCCCGCCCGCGAACAGGCCCAGCAGCAGCGCCGACAGCCGACGCGCGCCAATCGCATCGTCCATCCGCCGCGTCAGGGGCGACACATCGAACAGCGGCAGGTCCGCGTCCACCGCGCGCAGCTCCGACTCCACCGCGACGCGCAGCGCCTCCGGGTCCCCGGACTTCAGGCGCAGCGCGAGCCCCATGTACTCGGAGGGCCGCTGCGACAGCGCGTAGTACGCGGCGGGACGCGCGGGGACATCCAGCCCCCACTCGCGCAGGTCGTCCACCACGCCCACCACCGTGGCCCACTGGTTGTCCGGGCCGTGCAGCTTCATCCGGTGTCCCAGTGCATCCCCCTTGGGCCAGAAGATGTTCGCGCAGGACTGGTTGATGACCACGGCCCAGGGCGCGTCCGGCCCGTCCCGGTCCTCCAAGAGCCGGCCCTGTCGCAGCGTGACGCGCAGGGCGCGCAGGTAGCCGGGCGTGGCGGCGCGGTACTCCACCGCCTTCCACAGCTCACCCGGCAGCCGCTCGCGTCCCTCGATGTCGAAGCTGTGGTCCATGGCGCCCCCCAGCGGAAGCACGTTCGTGAGCCCCACCGACTCCACGCCAGGCAGCGTCTGGAGTCGGGACAGCAGGCCCTGCTGGAAGGCCACCTGCTGGGACTTCTCCGGGTACGTCACCCGGGGCAGGGCCAGCTGTCCGGTGAGCACGCCTTCGGAGGTGAAGCCCGCGTCCACGCGCCGCAGGGCGAGGAAGCTCTTCACGAACAGGCCCGCGCCCACCAGCAGCACCAGCGCGAGCGACACCTGGGACACCACCAGCGCGGAGCGCACCCGGCCCGTGCGATGGCCACCGGTGCTCCGCGAGCCCTCACGCATCGCCGCGTTCAGGTCGGTGCGGCTGGCCTGGAGCGCGGGCACCAGCCCGAAGATGACGCCGGTGAGCACCGACACCGCCAGGGTGAAGAGCGCGGACGGGAGATCCAGGCGCACCTCGCGGGCGCGCGGCAGTCCCTCGCCCACCACCGCCACCAGCGCGTCCGTGCCCCACATCGCCAGCAGCAGGCCCAGCGCGCCGGCCACCACCGACAGCACCACGCTCTCCGTGAGGAACTGCGCCACCAGCCTTCCGCGCCCCGCCCCCAGCGCCGCGCGGATGGACACCTCGCGGCCTCGCGCCACCGCCCGCGCGAGCAACAGGTTGGCCACGCTGGAGCACGCCACCAGCAGCACGAAGCCCACCGCCCCCCAGAGGAGCCACAGCGTCTCCCGCACCCCGCCCACCACCTGCTCCTCCAGCGACTTCACGCCCATGGACCAGCCCGCCTGCTTGTACTGGTCCACCAGGTCCGGGGTGCGCGCCGCGCCCGTGCGCACCAGGTCCGCGCGCGCCGCGTCCAGCGTCACGCCGGGCTTGAGGCGCGCCAACACGTGCAGGTAGCGGTTGCCCCGCTTGGACTCCTGCGTCTGCTCCGGCGTGGGCGCGAAGGGCACGTACAGCTCCGTGTCCTCCGGGTAGGTCACGCCCGGCGGCAGCACGCCCACCACCGTGTGCGCCTCCCCGTCCAGCCGCAGCGAGCGCCCCAGCACCTCCGGGTCCTTCGCGAAGTGCGCGCGCCACGCGGCGTCCGTGAGGATGACGACCTTGTCCCGGCCCGGCGTCTGCTCGTCCTCGGTGAAGCCGCGCCCCAGCACCGGGGCGACCCCCAGCGTGGGCAGCAAGGAGGCCGTGGCGATGACGACGTGGAAGCGGCGGGGAGACTCCTGGCCGGTGAGCGTCATGTCATCGGACCGGAAGGCCGCGAGCGACGAGAAGGCCCGCGAGAGCGTGACGTAGTCCCGGTACTCCTGGAGGGAGTTGGACACCTCCTTCAGCCCGAAGGCGTCGAAGTTGGGCGCCAGGTGCACCAGCCGCTCCGGCTGGACGAAGGGCGGCGGCGTCAGCAGCACGCCCTTCACCACGCTGAACACCGCGCTGTTCGCGCCAATGCCCAGCGCCAGCGTCAGCACCGCCACCACCGCGAAGCCGGGGGCATTGCGCAGGGTCCGCAGCGCGTAGCGCAGGTCGTTGAGCAGGCGTTCCATGGGCATCCTCCTCAGCGAAGCTGTTCGTCCTGCACCACGCGCCCGTCGAAGAGGCTCACGGTGCGCGTGGCGATGCGCGCCTGCGCCGGGTCGTGCGTCACCATGCACAGCGTGGAGCCCGCCTTGTGCAGGTCCGACAGCAGTTGCATCACCGCCTCGCCGTTCTTCGAGTCCAGGTTGCCCGTGGGTTCGTCCGCCAGGAGGATGAGCGGGTCGCCCGCCACGGCGCGCGCCACCGCCACGCGCTGCTGCTGACCGCCGGAGAGCTGGCCCGGCAGGTGCCGCGCCCGGTGCGCCATGCCCACGCGCTCCAGGGCCCGCTCCACGCGCTGCTTGCGGTCCGCCGCCGGCAGGCCCCGGTAGGTGAGCGGCAGCTCCACGTTCTCGAAGACGGTGAGGTCTCCGATGAGGTTGAAGCTCTGGAAGATGAAGCCGATGTGTTGGTTGCGCACCTTCGCCCGGTCCGCGGGCGACAGCTCCAGCACGCTCTTGCCATCCAGCAGGTAGCTGCCGCGCGTGGCGGTGTCGAGCAGCCCCAGCACCGCCAGCAGCGTGGACTTGCCGGAGCCGGACGGCCCTACGATGGCCACCCATTCATTCTGGCGGATGGTGAGGTGGATGTTGGACAGGGCGTGCGTCTCCACCTCCTCCGTCTCGAACACCTTGGTGAGGCCGTCGAGTTGGAGCAGCGCCTTGCCCGGCACCACGCCCGCGCCTGGAGTCAGGGCACCGCTGTCGTTCGTCATCGTCGTCATCATCGCAGTCTCACGCGCTCCACCGCATCCCATGCGGTCATGTCCGACAGCACCACCTGATCACCTTCCGCCAACCCCTGCACCACCTCCACCGCGTTCACCGAGCCCCGCCCCAGCGTCACCGGGATGCGCACCGCCTCGTCCCCGCCCGGCAGCAACCGGAAGAGCGCCAGCGTGCTCTCCGCCTGCGCCCCGGCGGGACGGCCCACGGACAGCACGTCGTTCAGCCGCTCCAGCTCCACCGTGCCCTCCACGGTGAGGTCGGGCCGGGCGCCCTTGGGCAGCGCGTCCGGCAGGGTGATCTCCACGCGCACCGTGCCCTGGCTCGCGGCGGGCGCGACGCGGGCCACGGTGCCTTCGACGACGCCGTTGCGCGTGTCCACCAGCGCCTTGAGGCCCGGCAGGATGTCGCGCGCCTGCGTCTCCGCGATTCGCAGCTCGGCCTTCAGCCGCTCGGGCTTCACCACCTTGGCCAGCAGCACGCCGGGCGTCACCCACTGCCCCAGCTCCAGGGGCAGCTCCTGAAGCACGCCGTCCTCGCCCGCGAGCACCTTCATGGACTCCACCTGCTGGCGGCGGAAGCGGGCCACGGCCTTCAGGCGCTCCACCTGCTCCTGCTGGGAGGCCAGGCGCTGGCGCAGGCTCTGGGCCATGACGTCCAGGCGCTGGCGCTCCAACTCCAGACGCTGGCGGCTCTCCTCCGCCTTCTCCGTGGCCTGCCGCGTCTCCAGGTCGCCGACGAAGGCCTTCTCGAACAGCGCCATGTTGGCTTGCGAGCGGCGAGCGGCGTCCGCGACCTCGGCGGTGAGGGAGGCCACGGCGGCCTGCTGGGACAGCCGCTGCGTCTGGAGCACCTCGCGCAGCTCCAGGAAGTCACCCTCGGCGCTCGCGAGCTGGCGTTCCGCCTCCAGCGCCTGGAGCTGCACGTCCGGGTTGGACAGCTCCATCAGGAGCGTGCCCGCCGTGACGCTGGCGCCGGGCCGCACGTGGATGCGCTCCACGCGGCCGGCGGTGTCGGCGGTGAGCCAGCGGATGGACTCGGGGACGAGCGTGCCGGCGCCCTTCACCTGACGCACCAGCGGGCCGCGCTTCACCGTGTCCAACCACACCGAGGCCCGGTCCACCGTGGGCGCGGCGGGGCGCAGCCGGCCAAGGCCCACCGTCACCGCCACGAGCACGGCGAGTCCCAGTCCGACCAGGAGATAGGGTTTGCGGCGGGGAGGGCGGGCCTTCGGGATGTCCACGGGCCTGGGACAAAGCGAGACGCGTGCCAGCGCATCCGGCCGGCGCAAGCCCCCGGAATCAGGGGGCACGGGAACGGGGCAGGGCCCGCGCTGACCGCTTGCGCGAAAGGCGCGTCCCAGGAACGGACACACTCGAGCTGTCCGCTGGCGGTGAATAGGAACAGCGACAGGCCGTCAGGTAGCTCGAATCATTTCCCATACAACTTCGAGGTCCTGTCCCATGCGCCCCACCGCTTTCCGGGTGCGTACCAGCATGCTGCTGGCCGCAACCCTTCTGCCCCTGTCCTCCCTGGCCGACCCCGTCTACTTCCAGCTCACCGACGTGGGC
Source organism: Corallococcus sp. CA047B (assembly GCF_003612065.1). NCBI lineage: Bacteria > Pseudomonadati > Myxococcota > Myxococcia > Myxococcales > Myxococcaceae > Corallococcus > Corallococcus sp. CA047B. The sequence goes on along the minus strand of NZ_RAWD01000431.1, from coordinate 1,934 downwards.
AGCGAGGTGGACGCTCCGGGCTTGAGCGCGGGCACCGTGGCTGCGAAGACGCGGTATGGCATCGCGGAGGCGGTGAAGGCGGCGGGGTCGGAGTCCATCCTGATGGATCCGCAGCACGAGGGCTCCTCCGACGTGAACGTCACCGCGAGGGTGTCCCGCGTGGGGGAGAAGTACCGGCTGACGTATCAATTGCAGACGACCGCGCAGCCCGTGCGCACCAAGACGCTGGCGTATGAGTTCGTCAATCCCAGCCTGAGCGACAAGGGCGCGGTGGTGATGGCGCAGTCGGTGCTCGCGGAAGCCGAGAAGCTGGGCGCCGCGAGCCAGGAGGAGGTGCCGATGTCCGCGCCCTCGGAGGAGCGCCCCGCCAACGACTTCGCGCCCGCGACGCAGGAGGAGTCCGGAGCGCTGGAGTCCCGGAGCGCGTCCGGTTCCACGCTGGCGGTGGATGCGCCGACGTCGGGGAGCATGGGCCAGGACTCCATGGGCCGCGATGCGTCCGAGGCGGCGGTGAAGCGCTCCTTCCGCTCCGGCATGACGACGCTGGACCTGGGCGTGGCGCTGGGCTTCAACAGCCCGTCCGGCATCTTCGGCGGCGAGGTGGAGTACCGGCTCAAGCCGTGGCTGGGGCTCAACGTGAGCGGCGGCGCGGGCGCGTGGGGCCTGCGCGTGGGCCCCCTGGTCCGGCTGTATCCGCTGGGCGAGGTGCCCACGAGTCCCTTCTTCGAAGCGGGCACCAGCTTCAACTTCGGCGGGGAGACGTGGTCGGAGGTGAACGGCGAGGAGCGGCGGTACGCGGACCGGATGCTCACGCCGGTGGCGACGGTGGGCGTGGGCGTGCGCCGCTCGCTGGGGCCCCTCTACCTGGGCACGCGCGTGGGCTGGGGCTTCCGGCTGCGCGAGGACAACTGGGAGATGCGCGACGGCGGCCAGAAGGACTTCCTCACCGCGACCGCCGTGGACCTCACCCAGCACGGCGGCTTCCTGTTCAGCATCACCGCTGGCGTGGCGGTGTTCTGAGAGGACTTTGGCTCAAGGGCCGGGGGCGCAATCCTCGAGCAGCAGCTCGGCGGCCTTGCCGGAGTCATCGCGGTAGCGCAGCGCCCAGTAGAACATCGCCCACGAGAGCGCGGCGGCGGGGGGCCACCTCTCGAGGAGCGCCGTGCCGGTCTGCATCAGCCTGGCCAGCCACTGCGGGTTCGCGTTGAGTCCATACGCCAGGCCTTCATGCAGGACGTATTGCCATTGTCCCGCGGGCATGGCCGTGTCCGCGTGGACGCTGTAGACGAACGCATGGGTGGACTCCATCTCCACGCGCAGGTGTTGATTCACCGGGATGTGGGGCACCCCCGCCACGGCATACGGGCCGGTCTCATCCCAGCCCCACATCCACGTCTCGTTCTCGCCCGTGGGAAGCCAGCGCCAGTGCAGGTGAAGGCAGTCATGGATGCAGAAGGGAGCCATGACAATCTCATCCAGCCGCAGCTCCTTCTGGGGGTAGAGGTAGCGGATGCTCGGCGGAGCGCGCATGGGAGGCGCCATGTGGATGTTGTCGAAGTCGCCCTGGCGCGGCGCCAGCTCCACCTGCTCCGTGACATACCGCCCCAGGGGGGTGCTCCAGACGCGCTTGAGAAACCCGGGGCCGCCCTTGAGGTCGGGTGAAGCCATCCGGTAGCCCTCGCCCGCCTGGAGCTTCGTCTTGAAGCGGGAGAACATGGCGGACCAGAACGGGGGCCCCGTGAGCTTCACCAGCTTGCCCCAGGCGAAGCCCCCCGCGTTGTCGTCCGCCCACATGCCCGTGGACATGTCGTGGACCATTTCGTCCCGGGAATCCAGGAGCGGATCCGGCGCGGGCTTGGGCTCCGCGTGGTGCCCGTCGTGCGCTCCCATGCCGTGCATGCCGTGGTCCCCAGGGGGATGGGGCGGCGGGGGGG
>NZ_RAWD01000430.1:0-6521 GCF_003612065.1 Corallococcus sp. CA047B | reverse complement strand
CCACGACACAGTGCGCGTCGGTGCGAAGCTGGTAGGCCCCGCCCGCCTCGCGCAGGTGCGCCACCAGCTTGCCCAGGCTGTGGCCCAGCGGGGGCCACAGGAAGAGCCGCCCCGGTCCTTCGGGCGGCTCAGGCAGGGTCTGACAACGACCACATCCGTTCACCTGGGTCATGATGCAGCCTTGGCGTCAGTCACGGGGTGTGGCGGAAGATGAGCAGCCCGCGCGTCGTGTCCCACCCATACACCAGCCCGTCCGCGACGTGAACGCCCTGGAGGCCCTCGAAGTAGGTCAGCCCTCGGCGCGCGTCGCCTTCGCTCCAGGTGTTGAAGTACCCGGAGGGCTTCATCACTCCCAGCGTGGACACGTCGTACGCGCGCAGTCCGTCCTGGTAGTTGGCCACGTAGAGCGTGGTTCCCGACAGCGTCATGCCCCCCAGGGAGGCCTCCTTGCGCAGCGCCAGCTCGTCGCGCTGCACGATGGCCTCCGGGTTGGTGGCGTCCAGCGCCAGGACCGAGGAGCCCCACGCGTCCGAGCCCTCGTACACGGCGGTCGCGGCGCCCACCTTCCCCACGGCCAGGGCGCTGGTGGAGAACCCGGAGTAGCGACCCATCAGCTTGGGCGCCTTCTTCGTCAGCACGTCGGTGACGTCCGTCACCGAGACGCCGTAGCTCCAGTTGCTCACGTACAGGCGGTTGTCCAGCACCGACAGCGCGTAGGGGTACTCGCCCGCGGTGACGCTCGTGCCCTCCACCGCGTAGCGCACCACCAGCGTCGGCGCGAGCGGCTGCGTCACATCCAGGATGATGACGTCCGAGCGGGGCGTGGGCGACGCCACGTAGAGCAGGTTTCCATCCTTCGCCAGCGCGTCCACGCGCGTCGGCGTCGCCGCCTCCGAGAGGAACGTCTTGCCGCAGTTCGGGACCGCGGGGTCGGCCGTCAGATCACAGAGGCGCAGGCCCCTGTCATACGTCCCCACGAAGAGCGTCGAGCCGGACACGAGGGCGGTGGTGAACACCTCCGCGCCGAACTTCTGCTTGGACGCGAGCGTGGGGTGCGCGGGGTCCTTCACGTCGTAGACGACCAGGCCTTCCTCGCGCGCCGTCACGTACGCGTAGCCGCCCGCCACCACCACGCCCGTGGGCCGGCCTCCCGGAAGGGCAATCTCCCCCAGCAGCTCCACGCGGTCGGCTTCCGCCTCGGCTTCGCGCCGCACCACGCGCGTGGCGGTGAACGTGCCCTGGCGCGTCTTCGCCCCGTTGACGCAGACGCGCACCACGCCCAGCACCTCTCCCGGGCTGGACGCCCTGCAGCCGGAGAACGCGTAGCGCACCGCGCCGCCATCCGAGCCCGTCACGTCGCTGGCCAGGTAGAACGTGTCCCCGGTGATCTGCTTCGTCGTCATCGTCAGGCCGATGAGCAGCGGATCCCCGGGTGAGAAGCGGATGGTGGACGGGCCGATGAACCCGTCCTCGAACGCGATGTTGGCGTTCCAGATGCCTTCGGGCTGGACGGCGGCCAGCGTCGAGCGGTCACAACCCGACAGGTCGATGGCTTCAACCTGACACTCGGCTTTGTTGTCGGAATCGTCGGTATTGCCGCATCCGACGGCGAGGAACACGGTGGCGGCCACGAGGGGGAGGCGGTTCATTCCCTCCTCCATACCGGGCGATGCCGACCGGCGCCAAGTCCCCTCCCGCGTGCCGAGGGTGAACACCCCTGACGTCCACCGTCACGCAAAGAAACAAATGAACCGCTTGTGCGTTTCCGATGGGAGAGGGAGCCTCCTGTCGGGCCCCTGATACGCCTGTCTCCTCGCCTTACGAGGTGCTTTTTGAACCCCCGTCCGCACGTGGTCGCCGTGCTGCTGGCCCTGCTCCTGCCGGAGCTCGCGCTCGCCCAGGTCTTCGTCGTCCCCCGTCGCGCGGGGAAGACGCCCGTGAACAGCTACGAGTTCGAGTGGCGGCACATCGACATCCTCGTGGGCCCTGCGGCCGCCGGTCTGGCCAAACCCAGCGCGGGCACCGCGCATGATCAACCGCCCGGCACCCAGGGCGGCGCGCTGCCCCAGGGGCCCACCGTGTCCCCGCAGACGGGCAACACGCAGGCGCCCCCGGGCGGCCCGGAGGTCACCCCTTCCGGACAGGTGACGTCGGCGCCCCCGGGCCCGGGCAACGCCCTGGCGGCGGGCGTCTCCGCCGACGGAGGCACGGCGGACGCGGGCAGCGGGCCACAAACCGTCGTCGGCCTGGAGGATGGCGGCATCCCGCCCCCGGGCGTGGTGGCGCTGGCGGACGGCGGCACGGCGGGTGACGCGGGTGCCCTCGCGGGCATGGTGGGCAACGACGGCGGTACCACCTTCTCCGGCTCCCCCCTGCTGCTGGGCAGCGCCGACGGCGGCTTCAACTACACCTACGCGAAGGACCTGGGCGCGAAGACGGGCGGCGTGCGCTTCTACTTCTACGAGCGCGAGCGCGCGGTGGCCGAGCGCGCCGCCCCCATCGTCGAGGAGGCGTACCGGTACCTGGTGGACCAGTTCAAGTACGTCCCCACGGAGACGTTCCCGTACATCCTCTACAGCAGCTACGCGGAGTTCCTCCAGACGAACGTGTTCGCGGTCTCCGAGGGCACGCTGGGCGTCACCAGCACCGAGGACCTGAAGCTGTCGCTGCCGTACCTGGGCGACCACCACCTGTTCGACGAGATCAGCACCCACGAACTGGCGCACCAGTTCACCATCCAGAAGGTGCGCACCGTGGCGGAGCAGGCCAAGGTGTTCGGGGATCCGCTGGGCGGCTACCCGCTGTGGTTCATCGAAGGTCTGGCCGAGTTCTACGCCAAGCGCGGGTTGGATCCCGAGGCGGAGATGATGGTGCGGGACCTGCTGGTCAACCCGGACCTGATGAGGGGGTACGCGTTCCTCGACTTCTTCTCCCCCGGGCCGTACGGCTTCCTGTGGATCTACAAGGTCGGTCAGGCGCGCGTGGCCTTCCTGGAGGAGGAATACGGCGCGGGCATCACGCAGCGCCTGCTGGAGGAGGCGCCCCGGCTGGTGGGCGGCTCGCGCGATGCGCCGTCGCTCAAGTTCGAGGAGCTGCTGGAGCGGCTGACGGGCGATGATCCGAAGCGCATCTCCGCGCGCTTCGAGAACTGGCTCAAGCGCCGCTCGTTCAAGACGTACCTGGACTCGGCGCAGACGGGGCCCGCGCTGGACTCGCTGGGCGAGACGCCCGGAATCGTCACCGCGATGACCAGCGGCCCGGACGGCAACGTGCTGGCCCTGCGCACCATCGTGCCGGAGACGGGCGAGAGCCGGCTGTACCTCATCGATCCGCGCGCGCCGGAGAAGAACGTGAAGGTCGCGGGCGACGGCGTGCCGGGCGTGGAGTCCCTGCACCCGGTGTCCGGCCGCAACTTCGCGTTGACCAAGGACAAGCTCGCGTTCGTGGCGGAGCGCACCGGCCGCGACGTGCTGTACGTGCAGGACTACGTGCACCTGCAGGAGCGCAAGTCCACGGACGTGCTGGTCCGGCGCTCCGCCATCCGCACCGGCATCGGGCGGGAGGTGGGTCTCACCGTGAAGCTGGAGGTGGGCGACCGGCGCGAGTACCGCATCGACAGGCAGGGCGTGCTGGCCATCTATTCGCCGGCGTTCTCCCCGGACGGGAAGTTCCTCGCGTTCATCGGCATCAATGATTCAGGCCTGCGCGACGTGTACGTCATCGACCTGTCGCAGGGCACGGACGCGAAGCCCCGGCAGTTGACCCACGACGTGTTCGCCGAGCGGCAGCTCACGTGGGGCCCCTCCGGCATCATCTACACGTCCGACGCCACGTCCCACCGCAAGTACAACCTCTTCCGGGTGAAGCCGGACGCGCCCGCGGGTCAGGCGGAGCGCCTCACCAGCGAGGAGCGCGACGAGTCGGATCCCATCGCGCTGGCGGACGGGCGCCTGTTCTTCGTGGCCTACAACCAGAGCAGCTCCGATCTGCACGAGCGGCTCGCGGACGGGCGCATCGTGCGGCGCACCGACCTGACGACGGGCGTCTTCGAACCCGGCCCCGGCCCCGACGGCGGCCTGTGGATGCTCTTCCACATGTCCGGTGAGCGGAAGCCGTCGCTCTTGCGCCCGCCCCGCATGCTGTCGCTGGAGGACCCGAAGGAGCCTCAGGCGGATCCGCCCTCCCCCATGGCGCTGCGGCCGCTCACGGACGCGCTGGCGTACCGGCCCTTCACGCGCGAGAACATCGAGCTGGGGCCCATCTTCGGCTTCGCGGGCGCGGGCGGCGGCGGCTTCGTGGGCCAGGTGTTCGCGTCCGCGTCGGACCGGCTGCGCGACCACCAGATGGTCCTGTCGCTGGCGGTGTACGGCTCGTTCGAGCTGACGGACGGCCTGCTGCTGTACATCAACGACGAGAAGCGCACGACCTGGGGCGGCGGCATCTTCCAGTCGCTGCGCTTCCGCATCGACAAGACGTTCGACGACCTGCCCCCGGAGCAGCGGCCGTTCTTCATCTCGTCGGAGCGCTACTTCGGCGCGTTGGGCAGCCTGCGCTACCCGCTCAGCACCTTCTTCTACGTGCAGGGCGACCTGAGCCTCGGTGGCACGAAGTACTTCCTGGACGACTTCAACGAGTTCTACCTGGCGTTCCCGGAGCGCAACGAGGCGAACCTGGAGCTCTTGTCCGCGTGGCGGGCCGACAACCAGCACATCCGCTTCCAGACGGAGCTGAGCGGCCGCATCGGCTACGACAGCCTGAAGTACCACTACGCGACGGGCCCGCTGGCGGGCAGCTCCATCCTGTTGGAGGCCACCGCCGGCTTGCAGCCCTTCGACGGGCAGGCGTACGGCAACATGCGCCTGGACATGGAGCGGTACTTCCCCATCTACGGCCGCAGCAACATCTTCATCCGCCTGGGCGCGGGCAGCACGGTGGGCGGCCGGTACGCGCGCTCCTACTACCTGTCCAGCTTCGACACCCTGCGCGGCGTGAACTTCGGCGACGAGGAGTGGCTGCTGGGCCAGCACTTCGTCTACTCCACGCTGGAGGCGCAGCTTCCCCTCAACGACATCATCCGGGTGGCCTTCCTGAGCGACCTGGAGGCCATCGCGGCCATCGACGCGGGCGGCGTGGGTGACGGGACGCACGACCTCTGGGACCACCGCGTCCTCAACGCCGTCATCGGCTTCAACCTGTCGCTGGGGCCCCTGCTCCTGCGGCTGCACTTCGCGCGGCCGTTCGACATCAAGGCCGCCGCCGGCAAGCCTGACGAGGGCTGGGTGACGAACTTCTCCATCGGCGTCGCCGGCCTCAATGGCTTCTTCGACCAGAAGGACACCGGCAAGAAGGCGGTCGCCACCGCGCCCAGCTTCTCGCTGATGCCGTCACTGGGCGGCGGCTACACGACGCCCCTGGTGCACTGACGCTCAGGCACCCGGGGTCGTCGTCGGATCCAGGAAGCGCGCTTCAGGACTGCGCGGCGACGAGGGCGGCGTTGGCGCGAGCCAGCGGCCCCCCGTCGTTGGGGATGCGCTCGAAGTCTCCGCGCAGGGCCTTGATGGCGAACTTCTCCAGGTCAATCTCCCTGCGGGTGCGCACGCCCAGCGCGCGCACCACCGCGGACAGGGGCCCGAAGCCGGTGAGGCCCTGTTGAAGCAGCAGGGCGAGCGTCACACCGCTGAGCATGCGCCAGCCATGGCCGTCACGGCGCCCCAGGAGCAGGCCCGCCAGCGCCAGGGCGGAGCCGCCCACGGCCACGGCGCGGTGCATCTCCCACTCGCGCTCCAGCTTGTCGAGGTACCGGCTCATCTCCGCGCGGTCCGCCCGCTCGGCCATGCAGCGGACACACGACTCCACGTGGGCGTCGATGCGACGATTCACCGTGGATGGCGCATGGGTCCGCGCGGCATCGGTCGAGGTCTGGTTCCAGGACTCCATCGTCACTCCCCTGACGGGTTCGCGGACGGATTCGGGCCGTCCTCCAGCCTGCTCCCAGGAAGCTAGGGCTGGAGGGGGCGTTCATGCACAGCGCGCCGTCCGGGGGCCTTCGCCCGGCTGCCCGCTTCAGGGGACACAGGTCGCCTGCTCCGCTGGTCCCGGACTCCAGGCAGGCAGCCGTGAATCGCGGGCCTTACGCGGTCCGTCATGGGGCGCCGTCAAGAACGGGTGACCGCCGGGGTGGGAAAGGAATTTCCCCTTCCAGGGCGGCCGCGCGGACTTGCAGGGGCCACTCGCTTGCCCCCCAAGGCATGTAGGAGGCCATCCGACGGGCTGCTGGAGAGGCACACGCCTTGCTCCAGGAGCGGTGGATGATGCGTCCAAGACTTCTGCTCAGCCTCTCGATGTTGCTGGCCGCGTGCGGTGGTGCCGGTTCGTCGAATCCCGATGTTCCACCCGCCGTGACGGATCCCGGCATCACGGATCCCGGCACGACGGATCCGCAGGAACCGGTGGATCCACCGCCCGTGGACCCGCCGCCGGTGGATCCGCCCCCGGTGGATCCTCCCCCGGTGCACCCGCCG